>CAZMBD010000039.1:13027-19283 GCA_964564325.1 uncultured Clostridiaceae bacterium | reverse complement strand
AAGATAATTTTAAATAACTTACAATTTGAGGGACAGTCCCTCAAATTGTAAGTTATTTTGTGGTATAATAGATTTACTATTAATTTTTGGAAAGGACAATTTTATGATAATTGATTTTTCTTATGATAAAAGAGATATTGACTATGTTTCTGGGTATATATTTAAAGGGAAAAATTATAGATGTAGTTATGTAAGATATAATTCACTATATAGGAATCCTTCACCAGGTACGGAAAAAGTAGAACTTTACTTTTTTCAACCTAAAAAAGAGGTTCGTGCTTCTACTTTAATACTTCATGGCTTGGGTAGTAGGAATATTAAATTTCTATTATGGCTTGGTCCTCATCTAGCTAATGTAGGGGTAAGCACTAGTATATTAATACTTCCTGGAAACTATACTAGGGTAGAAAATAATTCTATGAGTGGCAGATCCTATCTATACCCAGATTTAAATATTATGTTTCAATTTTGGGAACATGGAGTGATAGATACTTTGACTACTATAGATTTATTAGAACAAGAGGATTTTTGGAAAGAAAACAATATAATCCTTGGATATTGTTTAGGAGGCATGATTTCCACCATGGTCGGTGCCATAGATAATAGAATTAATCATTTTTTATTTATGACTACTGGTGGACATATTCCTAGAATACTCCACCAATCTCCAGCTACTGTTTTTGCAAGAAGAATGATGGATAAGGGTTTTAAAACAGATTTCAATCTGGATAATATGGATATGCTATATGATACTTATAATAAACAATTTCCTAAAGTGAAGAAAATGGATTTTAAACAAATAATATCAGATGAAAATATTCATCCTTTATTTAAAATTGACCCTATTTCCTATGCACATTTGCTAGATATGAAAAAAGTAACCTTTATAGATGCATATTTTGATTCCACATTACCTGTAAAATCTAGAAAAGCATTATATAATGAAATGTATGGAGCCAATAGAAAGATTCTACCCATATCTCATGTAAATTGGTTACCTTTTGGATATCCTGTAGCTAAATACATTTTGCATAAATTAAATATAAATGAAAAAGAAGCTAAAAAAGCATTATTAACTAGGGAGACTATAGAAAACCCCTTACAAAAATAAATTTATGGTGATGCTATGGATAAGTTTAGGAAAAAATTTAAAATGTCTTATTTTGTAGCCAATAAAATATATTTATTTCTTATATTTATCTTTCTCTCTATTGGAGATTTAACACTTGGTTTTTACTATTTTATAATCTCTTTATTTATTTATATATGGAAGGTATTTCGCTCCAAAGTCCCTATGGATGTCGATAAAGAATTTCACTATGATACCTGTATATACAAAGAGGCTGATAATAAAGAGCTTAAATTGGATATTTGGTATCCAGAAAAACAAAGCAATAACCACCCAGTAGTATTTTTTTGCCATGGTGGAGGCTGGATATCTGGCTTTAGAAATCAACCTAATAATGTATCATGGTGTAAATACTTAGCCTCTAAAGATTTCGCCGTTGTAAGTATTGATTATAGATATGGTTATAAAAATACTATGGAAGAAATATTATCTGACTATACAGATGCATTGGAATTTATTAAGGAAAATAGTGCTAAACTTTATCTAGATGAAAATAATATTGTTTTAATGGGATTATCTGCTGGTGGTCATTTGTCATTACTTTATTCTACTTATTATTCTTATTATAATAATCAGGATAAAATGGCTGGAATTAAAGGAGTTGTAGCTTATTACGCTCCTACAGATTTAAATTATATATTTATATCAGAAAATAAATCTATATTTGCTAAATTTGCCACTAAGCAAACTTTAAAAGACTCACCTGTAGCAGAAAATGAAATATATGATTATTATTCTCCTATTAATTGGGTTAATGAAAATATGGTGCCTACATTATTAGCCCATGGGAAATTAGATACTACAGTCCCATTTAAATCTTCTGTTGAATTTGCAAAAAAATTAAAAGAATTTAATATAAAATATAGATTTTTAGTTCATAAAAAAGGTGGACATTCCTTTGACACTAAACTAAAGGATATATCTACTATAAACACATTAGAAAGAACTGCTGGATATATTAAGAAAATTACGGAATCTTAGGTGATAATATGATAATTACAAAAATCGAAACTCAAAAAAGAAATGATAGAGTTAATATTTATATAGATGGAGAGTTTGCCTTTGGACTTATGGCTGAAATCCAATATAAATACAATTTATCTGAAGGTATAAAAATAGAACAAGAATATATAGATAAAGTTTTAATGGAAGAAGAACAAGCCAAGGCTAATGACCGAGCTCTTCGCTTTTTGACTTATCGACAAAGGTCCGAAAAGGAAATAATAGATAAATTAAAAGAAAAAGGATTTAGCGAAGATATAATCGAAAACACCTTAATATATTTAAAAGAATATAATCTAATAAATGATTTAGAATTTGCCAAATCCTTTGTCAATGATAAAATAAATTTAAATAAATTTGGTCCCGAAAGAATTAAATATGAATTATATAGGAAAGGCATTTCCCAAGAAATAATTGAAAAAGTTTTAGCTGAAGATGAGGAATATGATAGAGCATTAGAATTAGCCAAGAAGAAACTTCCCTCTTATAAAAACGATGATAAAAATGCAAAATATAGAAAACTAGGAGGCTTTCTTCAAAGAAAAGGATATTCTTATGAATGTATTTCTAAAATATTAAGAGAATTGTTAAGCTAAGGATGATATTATGTGCTATGTATATATATTAGAATGTAATGATAAAAGTTTATATACTGGTTGGACTGTAGATATAAACAATAGACTAAAAGTCCATAATGAAGGAAAAGCTTCTAAATATACTAGAGCTAGGCTTCCTGTAAAACTAGTGTATTTAGAAGAATATAATGATAAAATCCAAGCCCAAAAAAGGGAATGGCAAATTAAACAATTGACAAGAAAAGAAAAGTTGGGACTTATAAGTCAGTATACCATAGTTTAGTAAGTTGGCCCAAAGGGCACTCCTATCACCAACCTAATTTAAGTTTGGTAATAAGCACCTATATTTGGGACAAGAAGAACCACCCTTTCTCTGATTTGTTTCAATGGGTATGCAGCGCCCACTATCCCATTATTCATTAATTTCTATAATATAAGGCAATGGAATATACCTACTAATCCCTAAATCCTTAATTTTTATATTTCCATCATCATATTTTATTGTAATATGTGATTCTACAGTTGCACCATTTAATCCTTTTATTAAAATCCTTTCTTCACCTTTCTCCAATTTTGTATTTTTCTTATAATATTTTGGTGCCTCAACTACATTACTAATACTATGATTCCATACTACCTCTGGTGACTTTTCCCTACCATATATACCTATATATAATCTATTATCCAAAATTTCCGACCAAATTAATATAGGATAATCTTTATTGTTTTTAAATTTAAAATCCTTCCCCCCATAAGCTACAGTTGCATCTTGACCATAGGGAATATAGTTTACAGGCATAGTATGATTATGTCTCTCTACAATTTCTAAATCACTTAATATAGCTGCATTATATAATGTAGAGGCAATTTTACAAACTCCTCCTCCCTCTGTTTGCACTATATTTGCTCCTGAATACGATGCTCCTTTTTTATAACCTCTAGACTCCGTATATGGTCCAATAGATTGATTTTGAGAAAATATTTCTTCTGGCTTCACTACAATTCCTTTTAAAGATTTTGCTGCAAGCTCTACATTGTACTCTTCACCAGGCAATGGGTCTATAAGTACTGAACAAAAAGCTCCCATTAAAATATTTGCATCATTCTCCTTCTGAGACTTTAAAAATTCTTTATTTTCCATCCATGGCAAATTAACCACAGGTCCAGATTTATCTGGTATATCAAAACTTATCTTATCCTCTGTTTCATCTATTTTAATTTCAATAGAATCCTCCTTTAATTTCATAGTATCTATAGATTCAGGATTATAAGATTCTAAAGCCAATAAAGTAGCTAAATGAGCCATAAATATAGAAAATTTATCCTTACTCAAATTTCACACCTCCAAAAAACTATTACATCATAGTTTCTAACTTTTAAATAAAAAATATTCATATGGGAAAAATTAGATTTTCTTTACTATAATAGTATATTGTGATAAAATTATTTTATAGATATGAGGTGATTTTTTTGTCAAATTTTTTTGAACAAATTGAGATTAATCCCATTATTGCAGCTATAAATGATTTAGAAAGATTAGATAAAGCTTTGAATTCTCCATGTGAAAATATATTTTTACTTACCGGAAATATATTTAATTTAAAAGAAATAGCATATAAAGTAAAAGCCAAAAAAAAAGGTCTCTATATACATATTGATTTAATAGATGGGTTTTCAAAGGATACTTGGGGACTAGAATATATAGTGAAAAATATTCATCCTGATGGAATAATAACTACTAAATCAAATCTTGTGAGAATGAGCAAAGATTTAGGTTCTTTTACAATTCAAAGATTATTTATTTTAGACTCCATGTCTTTAGAAAAAGGCATTCAATCTATTAAAGCTATTAGACCTCATGCAATAGAAATCCTTCCTGGAATTATGCCAAAAATCGTAAAAAAAATATATGAAGAAACCCAAATTCCTATAATTACTGGAGGATTAATAATGGATAAAGAAGATATAATTCAAAGTCTAAATGCAGGTGCCATAGCTATATCTTCTAGCAATGAAGAAGTTTGGAATATGTAAAAACGGATAGCTAAGCTATCCGTTTTTATTCTTCTTCCCAACCTTTAGATCTTTCCACTGCTCTTTTCCAACCCTTATATAATTTTTCTTTTTCACTTTCTTCCATTTTATTTTCAAATACTCTGTCTACATTCCATCTTCTACTTATTTCATCCTTATCTGACCAAAAACCTACTGCTAAACCTGCCAAATACGCAGCTCCTAATGCAGTAGTTTCGATTATTTCTGGCCTATGAACAGGAACCCCTAATATATCAGATTGAAATTGCATCAAAAAATTATTTACTACTGCTCCACCATCTACCCTCAAATCTTGTAAATCTATGCCTGAATCTTCTTCCATAGCTTCTAATACATCTCTTGTTTGATATGCAATTGACTCTAGTGCAGCTCTTATAATATGATTCCTATTTGCCCCTCTAGTTAAACCTACTATAGTTCCTCTAGCATACATATCCCAATAAGGTGCCCCTAGACCTACAAATGCAGGAACTAAATATACTCCATTATTATCCTTTTCTTGAGAAGCAAAGTATTCAGTATCCTTAGCATCAATTATTAAATGCAATTCATCTCTTAACCATTGAACAACAGCACCTGCTACAAATATACTTCCCTCTAACGCATATTCAACTTTGCCATCTACTCCCCAAGCTATAGTAGTTAAAAGTCCATTTTTAGAAAGTACCATATCTTCACCAGTATTCATTAACATAAAGCATCCAGTACCATAAGTGTTTTTAGCCATTCCCGATTCAAAACATGCTTGCCCAAATAATGCAGCTTGCTGATCTCCCGCTATACCAGATATAGGTATTTTTGCTCCACCAAGTGTATAGGGATCTGTTACTCCATATATTTCACTACTAGGTCTAACCTCTGGAAGCATAGAAATAGGTATTCCCAATTCTTCTAACATTTTTTCATCCCATTTTAATTCTTTTATATTGTAAATCATAGTACGTGAAGCATTACTATAATCTGTGACATGAACCTTTCCTCTAGTTAAATTCCAAATTAGCCATGTATCAATATTCCCAAATAATAAATCTCCTCTTTCAGCTTTTTCTCTTGCACCTTCCACATTATCCAATATCCATTTAATTTTAGTTCCAGAAAAATAAGCATCTATTACAAGTCCTGTATTTTCCCTTACATAATCTTCTAAACCTCGAGCTTTTAAATCATCACAAATATTTGCAGTCCTTCTACATTGCCAAACAATAGCATTATAAATTGGTTTCCCTGTATTTTTATCCCAAACTACTGTAGTTTCCCTTTGATTTGTAATCCCTATAGCAGCTATTTCATTTGGTCTAATTCCTGCCGTCTCTAATACTTCCCTAATAACTCCAGATTGAGTTCCCCATATTTCCATAGGATCATGTTCTACCCATCCTGGTTTTGGATAATACTGAGTAAATTCATTTTGTGCTACCTTAACAATTTCACCTTCATGATTGAAAATTATCGCTCTTGAACTAGTAGTACCTTGATCTAATGCCATTATATATTT
>CAZMBD010000039.1:0-12927 GCA_964564325.1 uncultured Clostridiaceae bacterium | reverse complement strand
TGAAAATTATCGCTCTTGAACTAGTAGTACCTTGATCTAATGCCATTATATATTTTTTAGACAATTTTTTTCCCCCTTTACTAATTTCATTATATCTATATTAAAACATTTTTTTGGGAAAAAATCTACTTTACATTATGCTACCCGTAAAAACTGATATAACAGTACCAAATGAAAAAATATATGTGATACAAAAGCAAATTTAATTGCAACTAAATCTATTTATTAAAATAAATACTGGGTCAATTGACCCAGTATTATTTTTTAATTTCTATGCCTCCATTTTTCAAAAACTCTTCTTCCCATATAGGTGCATATCTATCCAAGCCCCATTCAGACATAATCACTTTTTCTGTAGGCTTTAATTGAATTTTCTTCAATGGAATATCACTTATATGACCATTATCTATAGTATATACTAAAATATTGTTATGAGTTACTATCAACGCAATATCTTCATTTGGAGAAGTAAATGCATCTACCGCTTCTGGCACTTTAGTTTTAATTGCATTCCAAGGAACAGCCAATTGATCAAAATGTACTACTTCCTTTGGAGGTATAGCTCGAATATTAAAATCCTTATAGCTATATACACCATTATCTGAAAAATTAACTCTTCCCTTAAATATCCAATATCCATTTCTCCTAAAAAGTCCAAATCTTTCTTCATCTGGCACTAAATCTATTGTACTATCCTTATACTTTTCATTCTTAAATAATATTTCCTTATTGGCCCCTTCTAAGAAAGAATTTCTACCAATTTCTCCAGCAATATCAGATATCTTTATAGGATTTTGCTTATCTATACTATCAATAAGATGAAATTCTAATATCCTCTCTCCTTTTTCCAAATAGTTCACGGTTTCCAATGAAATATAATCATTTCCTGCATACAATATATTTTTTAGAGTTTTGTTCTCTATAGGTTTCTGCTCCTTTTTTGCAGAAAATATTAATTCTTTATCTAGAATTTCTTCATTAATTAATATATCCGTATCCTTTTTATTCGCCTTCTTTTGCTCCGAAACCGCGACTCTTTTTAATGGATGCACAAATATATTGTCTTCTACATCATCAACATCCTGTATTCTTTCAACTCCTAATTTCCAAAAGCCAGTTTTTCGTGGGAGAAAAATATCTTCCATTTCATATATTCCTTTTACCTCTTTATTATAAGAGTAAATCAGTATAGTTCTGTAATTCCATTTCTCTAAATCATTACCATCCTCTAAATATAAGGATTTTAATCCTATTAACACAGTCGATTCTGGTATATCATCAGCTTCCATACTAGCTATTCTAAGCATTGCCTTGTCCTTATAATAGTATTCTGCTAATTTTTCATCCTTAATTTCTTCTGAAACTAATTCTAGATAAAAAAATACTCCATCTATATTTACTATTATAGTATCCTCCGATTCCTTGATAAACTCATAAAAAAATTGTTCATTACTCATAACTGATACTATCTGTATTTCATCTTTATCTATATCTAAAAATTTAGGACTAGTTTTATACTGATATATTAAATAATCCACAGGATTTACATTTTTTATTTTATATATAGGATCCATACAATATTCATCACCAATAGCAACTAAATCCTTATGAAAAAGTACTTCTTTCCCTAAATAGCTCATAGCTGTCTCTTCATCCATAGTACTAATATTTCCTATTCTATAATCCTTTATTACCCACTCTCCATAAAGTGGTGGCATAATATTTTTTGGTGCTCTTATGGCATCAATTGTTTCATTGCTTTCTATTTTACAAGATGTAAGCAAAAACAAAAGCCCTATTAATAAAATAAAACTTAAAAATTTCTTCATTATTTTACTCCTCCTTCTATTGGAAGGAATACTGATATCTTAGTTCCTACACCTAATTCACTTTCCACTTCCATAACTCCCTCATGTAATTTAATGATTTCATCGCATATAGATAATCCTAATCCACTATGGGATTTACTACTTTTCCCTTTGTAAAATTTATCTTTAATATAAGGTAAATCTTCTGGAGAAATACCTATACCAGTATCTTCAACTTGAATTAATATTCCATCTTCTACTGGAGTAGCTTTTAACTCTATTTTCCCTCCATCTGGTGTGAATTTTATAGCATTATCTAGTAAATTTATCAGTACTTGTTTTATTCTATTTTCATCTGCTATTATAATAGGTAATTTAGGATCATAAGAACAACTTAATTTTATATCTCTATCATTAGCTCTAGGTTGTAATTGTTTTCCCACTTGCTCTATTAAAGGTCGTACATCTAAATCTTCCTTTTCTAAACTTATTCTTCCTGAAACAAATCTAGAAAAATCTAAAAGTTCCTCTACCATAGTAGTCAATCTATCAGTTTCTGTTTCTATTATATCTAAGCCATCTATTATTAATTCCTCATCTTTTAATCCTTGAGACTTAAGAGTAATAGCCCAACCTTTTATAGAAGTCAATGGAGTTCTAAGTTCATGAGATATTGAAGAAATAAAATCATTTTTTAATTGCTCTTTTTTTATTAATTCCTCAGCCATATAATTCAAAGTATCTGATAATTTTCCAATTTCATCATCATATCTTTTCTCCGTTCTAACTTTTAATTGTCCATCTGCCATCTTTTCTGCCACATCAGTTACTTCCTTTAAAGGCTTTACTATAGTATTAGCAAGAAAAATACTAACAAATCCAGATATTAAGATTACAATTATTCCTACTATTAGAAGTATTTTAGCCACATTTCTAATTGTTTCATTAATATATTCCAAAGTAGAAATAAATCTCAATATTCCAATGGTCCGTCCCTCTACAATTAATGGATAAGATACTGCCATTACAGATGAAGATGAGTAATCTACACTGCCAATCCAAGTACCTTTTCCTACTTCTATGGCATCTTTTACATCATTAGTATAAATTAATTCTTGTGAATGAGCTGCACCAATAGAGTCCATAAGGACCCTTCCATCTAAATCTAATATTTGAACCTGTGCTGTAGTTTGACGCCAAAACACATCTACATCATCTATAATAATATCTTGTAAATTTGTAGAAGAAAAATATCTAGAATAAAAATCTGCAGAGACCATTATTTGATTGGAAAGTATATCCTCTACGCTTTTATAATAATACCTCTTTACTGCATTTACTAAGAAAATTTCCAATATTAATACAGTAATAATAATTACCAACATGAAATTTCCTACAAGTCTAGTTTTAATACTTCTTTTCATAACTGCCTCCTAGATATCATTTCTCCATCTATAACCTACACCCCAAACAGTTTCAATATACTCGGGTTCACTTGGATCATCTTCAATTTTAGATCTTAATCTTCTTATATTTACATCTACAATTTTAGAATCCCCTATAAAATCCTCACCCCAAATTAAATTAAGTATCTCATCTCTACTAAAAGCTTTTCCTGGATTTTCAATAAAAAGTTTCATAATAGAAAATTCTGTAGGAGTTAATTCTACATTATCTTGATTTTTAAAAAATTGTCTAGAATATTTATCAATTTTAAATGGTCCATCTATGATTTCATCCATTTCCTTGGTATTATTACTTTCAATTCTTCTAAGAAGAGATTTTACTCTTAAAACTAATTCCTTAGGATTAAAGGGTTTTACCATATAATCATCAGTTCCATATTCTAATCCCATAATCTTATCTATATCTTGGGATTTTGCTGTAAGCATTATTATACCTATATCAGGAATTTCTCCCCTTAAAATTTTACAAACTTGAAAACCATCTATACCAGGTAACATAATATCTAATAAAACCACATCTATATCTTCTTTTCGTGCAATTTCTAAACCCTTTTCCCCAGTATCTGCTTCCCATACAATAAATCCTTCACCTTCTAAGTTTATTCTGACAAATTTCCTAATATGTTCCTCATCTTCAACTATTAAAATCTTATTATTTGACACTATAATTCCACCTCCATGATATTAAAATAATTGCTGTAAAGTGAAACAGCAATTATTTTAGAACTTCAAATTCATAACCATTTTGTTGTAAATACTCTATTATTTCAGGTAATGCGTCTGCAGTAGTTTGCTTTCCACCCATATCATGCATTAATATAATTAATTCCTTTTGTCCATTAGCAGTGTTTTTTAATCTTTGAACTAGTCTATCCTTTGGAAAACTCTTACCTTCTGCATCTCCATTTAAAGCATTCCAATCATAATAAGTATATCCATTATCTACTACAGTCTTTCTAAAAACTGCCTTTTTTTGCCCAAAGGAACCACCAGGAAAACGTATAATATTTGTTTCATAATCTTCTCCCAATATATTTTTTAATACTTTTTCTGTGGCCTTTAATTCATTTAAAAAATTTGTAGTATTTTTGTATATATTCTTATAACTATGAGTATAAGTATGATTTCCTATGGCATGGCCAGAAGCATCTATTCTTTTTATAAGATCTGGATTTTGTTCAGCTAAATTACCAATTACAAAAAAAGTAGCTTTTACATTATATCTATCTAAAATATCTAAAATTTGTGGAGTTACTTTAGTAGAAGGTCCATCATCAAAGGTTAAATAAGCTATTTTTCTATTGGAATTTTGCTTTTCTTTTTCTGCCAATTCCCTCTTCATTTTTGTTTGAATCTCCTCAGCTTTTTTCGCCTCTAATATTTCTTTCTCATGTGTTAATGCCATATTTACTGCAGACTTTTCAGAAATCAATAATATGCTTTCTGATAAATCACCAGCTTCTACTACTCCAGAAATATTCCTAAAATTATATTTATTTGATATTCCTATAAAAAACAAGGAGAATATTATTATAAATGCAATAGTAAATCTTCTTCTTTTCTTTTGTCTTCTTTTTTCCATTAAAAATTGTTTTCTTGTCATAAAACTCACTCCTTGTCCACTAATGTCGATTATTATTATTATTATTATTCCTATATATAGGATACTATATTAATACAAAAATTGCATTACAATATTGTAAATAAGTATTTACAATACGGTTACAAAAAATGGTCTTAAATTTTAAAAATTTAATTAATATTTTTTTACCCAAAAATCGCTCAAAATACCAATTTTTTTAAAACATATTAAAAACTCCCCATATATTATATATATGGAGAGTTTTTATTGCGAGTATATTATGAAACTAAATCTTTAAATTGTAAATTATATAAATGAGCATATATACCTTCTTTACTTAATAATTCTTCGTGACTTCCTCTCTCTTCTATGCCCTCATTAGTTAATACTAAAATTTCATCTGCATTTTTTATAGTAGACAATCTATGAGCAATTATTAAAGTAGTTCTGTTTTTAGCAAGTTCTTCTAAAGATTCTTGAATTAATATTTCCGTTTCATTATCTAAGGCAGAAGTAGCTTCGTCTAATATTAATATTGGTGGATTTTTCAAAAATAATCTAGCAATAGAAATTCTTTGTTTTTGCCCACCAGATAATTTAACTCCCTTTTCCCCAATATAAGTATCATATCCATTTGGTAAATCCATAATAAAATCATGAATTCGTGCTTTTTTAGCTGCCTCAATTACTTCACCTCTAGATTTATCTGGATCGCCATAAGAAATATTATCTGCTATGGTTCCAGTAAATAAAAACACATCTTGTTGAACCAAACCAATATTCCCTCTAAGGGATTTTAATTTTATATCCTTTATATCTATATTATCTACTGTTATAACTCCTTCATTTACTTCATAGAATCTAGGTATTAAATGGCATAATGTAGTCTTTCCTCCTCCAGAAGGTCCTACAATTGCAATAGTTTTACCTGCCTCTATATTTAAATTTAAATCAGATAATACTCTATCCTCTCCATTAGTATAACTAAAAGATACATCTTTAAATTCAATATCACCTTCTACATCTACTAAATCTACAGCATCTTCTTTATCCACTATATCTGGTTTAATATTCATAACTTCCATAAATCTTTCAAAGCCTGTCATACCTTCTTGATACTGTTGGATAAAGTCAGCTAATCTTCTAATAGGTTGCATAAAAAAGTTTACATATAACATATAAGCTAGTAAGTCCCCAACATCTATAAATTGACGATAAACAAAATATCCACCTATAGATATAACTATTAAATTTAAAATATTGGTCATTAAACCAATTCCTGCAGCAAATTCTGCCATTGCCTTATAAGATTGTTTTCTTGCATCTCTAAATAAATTATTATTAATATCAAATTTTTCTATTTCATAGTCTTCATTGGTAAAAGACTTAGCTACTCGAACTCCTGATATACTGTTTTCTAACTGAGCATTTACATCAGCTATTTCTCTTCTTACTCGTCTAAAAGACTCCTCCATCTTCTTCCTTTTAGAAATTGTAAACCAAATTATTACTGGAATAAATGCATATATAATTGCAGTTAATCTCCAATCAATTCTAATCAACATAATAAATGAACCTATTAACATTACCAAGGAAATAAATAAATCTTCTGGTCCATGATGAGCCAATTCTGTTATATCTCTTAAATCATTAACAAGTCTAGACATTATATGCCCTGTTTTAGTATTGTCATAATAACTAAAAGGCAATGTTTGTAAATGGCTAAATAAGTCTCTTCTCATATCATGTTCAATGTAAACACCAAGAACATGACCCCAATAAGATACTATATAATAGCTAATATATCTTAATACAAATAAAATCATCATAACTATTGTCCATTTAACTAATAAATCCATTCTACCTGCTGGAACTATTTGATTAACTATTTCTCTTGATACCATAGGAAATATTAAATCAAATATAGATATTAAAAAAGCAAAAATCATATCAATGATAAATAGTTTTTTATGTGGTTTATAATAGGATATAAATTTCTTTAGCAATTTTTAATCACCTTCCTTTAAATTATCGTATAATCTATTTAAATTAATTAATAAATTATCTACTTCATTTTTATCCATTTTCCCTATAGCTCTATAGACAATTCTATTAGTTCTTTCCTGCCTAATAGTATAGATTAATTCTTCACCTTTCTCAGTTATTACTACTCTAGTAATCCTTCTATCCTTTTCATCATCTACTTTTAGTACTAATTTTTTTTCCACTAATCTAGATATTTTTTCTGATATAGTATTTTGAGCTCTATTGAATTCCTCTGAAATATCATTAATAGCAGGAGGTGTTTCTCTAAAATTTAAATATAATAAAAGATGATATTGATCATAAGTCAATCCATATTCTTCTGCTATTTGATGCCCTTTTTCGTGAATAATATTACTACATTCTCTAATATAGAATGATATAGATTCTGATTCACTTTGCAATTTCTTTGTATATTCCATAATCCAGCCTCCCAATTTGTTTCGACTAGCTAATATATCGCCAAACGATATTATACCATGTATATTTCTTTTTTGCAAATATAATATATAATAATTGCATCTAAAGAAATGACAAACCCTTCTACGAACTAGAAGGATTTGTCATTAAATCATATATCATCATAGCTATTAAATAGTGCATCATATAAATGAATGTAATCACACCTGTATCATTTAAAACAAAACCTACTATAGCAGTAAAAATTATAATATAATACTCTCTTTTAAACTTTATTCTTTCTTTAAGCCTTTTTAATGAAAATATTTGTGAAATTATAACTATGCTAAAGGGGGGTAATATAGTCCATTTAATTAATTCCTTTGCCTTTATTTTAAACATATCTAAAAACTCAGAAAATCCAAATGCCCGAATCCTTCCAAGAAAATTAATAGCATGTGATCTTTCTTGACTATGATAGTCAAAATACATATTAATAGCAAATATAATTATAGCTATTAATACTAATATTACTATATTTTTAATATTCCAATTTTTCCCCAATATATTAGCATAAATCATAATTAAAAATAATATTACTGAAGTTATAAAACCACCAGTATTAGTACCATAACTAGCTGATAAAACTATCATATTTACAGAAAAATATAATATACATACTATATTTTTTAAAATAGGACTTTCAATTAATTCCTCTACAAACATATAACTTATTATAGAAGTTATTAATAATACTCCCATTATTCCATTATTAAATCCATAGTATCTAGCACCATAAAATAAATTATTAAAACCTATATAGGAATTATATATAAGTTCTGGATAGAAAAATATTCCAAATAGAATTATTCCATAGGTCAATGTGGCAAATAATCCAATTACATCTGTTTCTTTTTCAGTAATGAAAATAGTTATAATATAAGTTACCAGTAAATTGACAAATAAATATAAAAGTATATTAATGTGTAAAGAAGAAATACCCATTAATAAGGATATAAATATATTTATAATAATAAAATTATTATATATATTTATTTTATTTAAATTACCATGATTGTTTTTATATATATAATATGCAATATAAAATTGTAAAAAGTATACCATTCCATGAAATATAGAGGCAAGCCAAATTAAATTTATAGTCTTAGTAAATAAGTTCTGAGATTCTTTTACATTATCTTTAGTTTCTATAAAATTAATTTTTTCGCCTACAGCCCTAAGGCTAGTTTCTCCCTGAAATGAAAGTATTTCTGTGTATATATCTCCTATAGTTATAAATCCTTCCCTTTTTGTAGAAGAACTACTTATTAAGCCATTGGAATTGTCCTTTATATAAACTACAGGAACTAAACTATTATTTAAAATATATTTCATATTAGAAGAAACACTATTAGGAATTACTATAATATTGTATTTACTATATTCTTCAATATAATCTCTTAATATTCGAATTCTATCCTTGGTTTCTGCAATTTCATAGGATAGTACTAATGTATTAGATTTAGATAAGTGATAATTAGTTTTATCCCTTAACCAATTAGCATTATATTCCATTATAATTTCCCCAGATTTAATTTTTCCATTGGGATTGGCTGCAATTATAGCAGAAGAATCTTCACCTATATAGGATACTCCTTGTTTCTTCAATTTTTCTCCTAAAAACTCTAGATGAACATTATTTTTCTTTTGTAAATTGCTATATAGTTCTTTAAAACCCAATATATCAATAGTACCATCTTCATTTTTATAAAGTCCTTTATAGAGTTCTGATTTAACTCCAAGCTTTCTTCCTGTAGCTAGAGAAAAATATAAACTTTCATTTCCATATGGTCTTCTAGTATTTATATTAATAAAACCAGTTCCATAATTATTTTCTCCAAATATTTCTTCCATAGTTTGAAAATCCAATTCATCTACAATAATTAAAATAGTCTTGTCCTCTTGAGCATAAGAAATACTAGAACTAAAAAAAATTATAAATAATGCAAAAATAAAAATTATATTATGTCTCTTCATAAGAACACCCTTTAATAGATGATATAGTTTAATATGCAAAATACGCCTAATATTATAGAAAATATGCCCAATAGACTTTTATACCTATTTAGATAGGTTTTATTATCTATGTTTTTTTCTTCTAGATACCTTTTACCATTAATTTTATTAATTGTATACTTTTGTTCTAAAATAGCTATGACCCCTAATATGAAAAACAATACTCCAAGTATTAACAATTCAACACCTCATTTAATTAATATCGCATAATATCTTATATTTACAATACTCCCCACATTCCTTAGCCTTTTCATATTTATCTATGGAACTATTATCATTTACAAATTTAATAAAGGCCCTTATATCCTCATAATTTTTATCTAATGCCTCTAGACTTATATCTACTTCTTCCAACTCCCCTGTCTCTAAAAGCAATAAACAAGCTCTACTGACATCTATATCCATGATTTTTTGAACAGCATAGGCATATAATTGTAATTGGGGTTTGTAATATTCAATCAGATCATTTTTATTATCTACTTTATTGGTTTTAAAGTCAATTATTTCCGCCTGATTATTTTTAATATTAATTCTATCTATTATACCATAGACGTAAGTGTTTTCAATTTCTAAATAAAAATCCTGTTCTGTATAAATCTTATCATAATCTTCACTATAATATTCTAAATAATTTTCTACATATAAATGTAATTCTTTTTCTATATTTTCATCATATTCTATACCAAATGAATTTACTACCTTCTCAAGTAATACCTTAGGATCCATATCTGAACTATAATGTTCCGTAAATTTATGAACTATAGTCCCCCTAAGACTTGGATCTAATATTCTTTCCACTGTAGATGTTGACGCAATCGAAGATGCTGCCAATGTTAAATTTAGCATTTCCATAGGAAGCTTTTTATAATATGTCATATAAAATTGTCTTTTACATTCATTAAAATTTAAATACTGAGATACACTAAAACTATTAAATATCTTTTCATTATATTTTGGTATATCTAAAACTAAAGGATATTTATCCCTATTAAAAGATTTAATATTTTTTTGCTTTTCATCAATTAATTCTATAGACTTTTGTTTAACACTCTCTGCACTTATATTTCTAATTTTAATAACATCATCCTTATCTATTAAATCCTTTACTAAATTTTTAAATCCTTTATCCTTTCCCTGATTACCTATTAACAATCTCTTCTCAGCTCTAGTCATGGCCACATATAATACCCTTTGATTTTCTTCCATTTCCTTTTCTTTTATTTCACTTCTTATACTTTCATATAGTGGAGATTTGTCTTCATATTTTATGCCAATTCCCTTTTCTTTATTAAATAATATATTAGACATTTGATAATTAAATCCCCTTGCCATTTGTGGAATTACTACTACAGGGAATTGTAATCCCTTTGCCTTATGAATAGTCATTAATTTAACCACATCATCATTTTCAGCTTGAATTTTAGCTTGAGGTTCATCTGTATTTTTAATTTCTTCTATATAATCTATAAAATCCTCAACAGAACCTCTATACTCTCTGTCAAATTTCCTAGCTATCTCTACAAATTTATATACATTAGCTAAAGATTGTTTTCCTCCTAATTGTAGCAATAATACTTCTTCATAATAGGTTCTATGAACTAATTCCTCTACTATATAATGTACCCCATATAAATTTTTCTTTACTATCATTTCCTCTAATAATCTTGAGGCTTTTAAAAGCTTTTCTCTTTCTACTTCTTCAATATATGGGATCTCCATTTTCATTGTATCAAATAAAGTGTTTTCTTTATATCTTAATAGCCAATATAGTGTTTTGTCAGAAATACCTACCATAGGACTTCTTAAAAAGCCAATAGTAGATATGGTATCGTATCTATTGGATATACATTTTAATCCATTCATTATATCCACTACTTCTTGAGTTTCAAAAAAACCTCCGCCACCAATATTATAATAGGGAATTCCATAGTCTATTAAGGCATCTTCATATATATGGTCTAAAGTACTAGCCCTAAACAATAGTGCAAAATCCCCATAATTAAATTCCTTCGTCTCTACTAATTCTTGAATTCTAGATGCAATTAATCTACTTTCATAATAAGCATTGTATTCACTTGCTTCCACATTGGCTGGTATTTCCAAATCTTCTTTCTCTAAAATCTCTACATCTATTTTGTTTTCAGAAACATGAAAATTGTCCAGTTTATCATATCTCTTTCCCATAAGCTTTTCAAATAAATCATTTACCATATTTAATATGGTATCTACAGTTCTAAAGTTTTTTTCCAAAACAATAGGGCCTTCTACTGAAACCTCTTTAATATCCTCCATTACATCATAAAAAACATCTAAATCTGCCCCTCTAAAGCCATATATAGATTGTTTCGGATCCCCTACTATAAATAGATTTTCTCTATCTAATAGTTTATTCTTTGAACATAATTTATAAAATATTTTCTTTTGTAATTCATTAGTATCTTGAAATTCATCTACCATTATGTATTTAAATTTATCTTGATATTCTTCAACTATTTCTCTATCTTCTAATAATTCCAAAGTTAAAATTTGCAAATCATCATAGTCAAGTGCTGCCAATTCTTCCTTCTTGTGAGAGTACTGAGTATCTATTTCTAAAAGCAAGTCTAAAACAGTTTCATAAACCCATCTATATTCCTTTTCCTTTATTAGAAAATTTCTTTCTATAGTAGATTCTAATTCTTCAATGGTATCGGCTTCATTTTTATTTGTACCTATATTGTCATATAAGTATTCTAATATGGGGATTAATTCTTCTTCTCCGTATTCTCCATTATAAAATTTACGCCAAATATCCTCATTTTGTAATTTGTATACTTTTGAACCCTTTCTAGAATTCTCCATTAAATATATAAATGTATTTTTTATATAATCTATATCCTCTAAACTTACTTTAATATTATCAATAGTAGATAAGGTCATATCCCTTACCTCTTCAAAAGAAATTCCTACAGTTCTTATTTTATAATAAATGCTTTTTAATTCAGAAGAAATCTTCCTTAAATCATCTCTACCAAATAATTTCACTATATTATAGGTATTTTCATCTTCTTCAATTCCCTTTAATAGAACTTCTAATATGGTTTCTTCCAAAAGTTTATTAGCTTCATCATCATCTAAAATTGTAAACATTGGATCAATATTTAAATTTAATGCATTTTCCCTTAATATATTGCCACAAAAGCCATGGATAGTTGAAATATTAGCCTTTTCCATATCATTATAGAATCTTCTCCACTTTTCATCTTCAGGAAATTTACTTTTTATTTCTTCTCTAATTCTTTCTTTCATTTCTTGAGTGGCTTTTCTAGTAAAGGTTATAGCCACGATGGATTCTATTTCTTTTCCCTTTTCCAAATCCCCATTTTCTAAAAGATATATATATCTTTCAGTTAAAACTTTTGTCTTTCCAGTTCCTGCTCCTGCATTTACAGCTACATTTTTATTTATGGTTTTAATGGCCTTGTCTTGGGCATGAGTGTTTTTCATATTAAAACCTCCAACTCTTTCTTATATCTACATATATCACTATATATACAAAATGGTGAACATTCCT
>CAZMBD010000038.1:0-19865 GCA_964564325.1 uncultured Clostridiaceae bacterium | reverse complement strand
AATTTTATCGTATTTTTTAAGTAATTCAGGATTTAATTTATGAGTAACTACAAGGCTAGTTAATCCATTAATATCTAACAGTGAATTCTCTATTTCGAAAGAAGTTTCTGCATCTAAAGAGGCAGTGGCTTCATCTAATAAGATAATAGGAGTATTTTTAATCAAAGCCCTAGCAATAGAAACTCTCTGTTTTTCTCCACCAGATAAATTAGAACCATTTTCTCCTACACTGGAAAATTTTCCATTAGGCAAGTTTTCTATTAATTCTTTTAGTCCAGATTCTAAAATGGCCTTATCTATTTCCTCATCTGAATAATCCCCATAGAGTGCTATATTAGACTCTATACTATCGTCAAACATAAACACATTTTGCTGTATAATGGACATCATATCATATATAGAGGATAATTTTATATCTTTACTATCTATTCCATCAATTAATATTTCTCCATTATAATCATTATAATATCTTAAAAGCAATCTTAATAGTGTGGATTTTCCACTACCAGATCTTCCAACAATAGCCACCTTTTCACCTTTATTTATACTTAAATCTACACCCTTTAAAATTTTTCTTTCTTCATTATAAGAAAAAGAGAGATTATTAATTTCTATAGACTTATCAAAACTATCTTTAACAATTCCACTATCCTCACCATTACTCTCTTCAATTATAGCTTCTAATTTTTCATTTATAGGTTTGATTGCTTTAATTTTATTTATAATTGCAGAAAAACTAAGTATAGGATTTACTATATAATTCATAAGCTGTACTGCAGTAAGCATTCCCCCTGTAGTAAATTCTCCTTTCAATACTAAATAAGTACCAAGACCTAGAGGAACAAAGAACACCATGCCACCAAAGAATTGTGAAAGAGAATTTACCATAGCCTCCATTTTAGTTGAGGCATATTTTTTATTTTCTACAGCATTATTGGATATATTAAAATCTTCTTTAGTTTTTTCCTCTATATTAAAGGATTTTATAACTTCAAAACCTGAAAATATATCTTTAATTTTAGTAGTAAATGAACTTAAACTATTTGAATAATCTTCTTTTCTCTTGCCCATTTCTTTTTGAAAAAATACTGGAATAAATAACGGTATGAATCCTATGACAAATGTAGCAATGGCTATATAAACATTTAATTTAAATATAGAATAGGTACCAAGTATAAATAAGGATAAGTATTGAAAACTAGTTAATATGTTTACAAAATAATCTTGTTCTACTAAATTAGTATCATTATTTAATGCAGAAATATAATTAGCAGTATTTTGAGAATTAAAAGAGGATATGTCTTTAGATAATATACTATTAAAAACATCTCCCTTTAAATTAGACATAGTGCTTTTTATATATAATCCAGAAAATATCCGAATAAGATATGCAAATATAGAACTTACTACCATAAGTATAATCCCTGTTATAAGCACACTTTTAAATTCTAAAAAATTTTTACTAATGCTTACATCAACTATTTGTCCAAGTATAAATGCAAAATATACTCCAAGGGCAGAAGTGATTATGGCGAAAATTAAATTTAAAAATAATAAGCCTTTAGATTTAAATAAATATTTTTTCATCTAAATCCCTCCCCGAACATAAAATATTAATTTGTTAAATATAATATATCATATATTTTAAATAAATGCAATATAAAATCAATAATTTTAATTAATATTTTAATATTATTAATATAAGATTGAATATATTGTTCACTACAGTATTAACTAAATGTTAGCATTAAACTAAATTCAGTCTTATTTATTTCACATTTGATATCTCCATTAATTTGTCTAACTAATTCTTCTACAACAGTTAACCCTATGCCACTAGAACTTTTACTCCTTGCTGAATCGCTTTTATAAAACAAGTCAAAAATCCTATTTGGATCAACCTTATCACTGCTGTCAAATTTATTTTTAAATTCTAATATGATTTCATTGTTTACTTTTGACATTGCTATTACTGCACTATCTCTAGCATGTTCTAAGATATTTTTAATGATATTTTGTATAATTCTAATCAAAGCTATTTCATTTGAAACAATATAATAATCTTCATCTTCATTGAATTCAATTGATAAATCAATGTTTTCTTTTTCAAATTCTTCATAGTATTGAAAAATTGTATTAACTAAAATTTTCTTTAAATCACATGTTTCTAATTTTAAATGAAATGTTTGATTTTGAAGTTTTGAATA
Organism: uncultured Clostridiaceae bacterium; assembly: GCA_964564325.1. Taxonomy (GTDB): domain Bacteria; phylum Bacillota; class Clostridia; order Tissierellales; family Tepidimicrobiaceae; genus JAAZMA01. Next base: position 17,658 of record CAZMBD010000038.1, on the reverse strand, counting down.
TATAAACAAATTCTCAATCATGTAATTTAAGACATTTACCCTATCTTGTAATATATCTGTATAATAATCCTTTTTATTCAAATCATCACTTACTTTTAGCAATTGAATATAGCCATCTAACGAAGTTAATGGTGTTCTTATATCATGAGATAAGCTTGTTAAAGTGTTTTTTAAATAAATATCTTTATTTACATATTCCTTTTTTAAATCCTTAGATTGATTAATTAATTCATTAATTTCTCTAGCTAATTTGTTTATTTCTTTATCCTTCATATTACAAAAAATAATTTTATTTGTCTCATGTGAAATAATAAATTTTAATTGTTCAGTAATAGAACGAACTTGTTTCCGATAATTATATAAATATAATATAGTAATAAATAAAATAATAATGATAATAATTAACGCAAACTTCATCCTAATACTCTCCTTATTGAATATCTCTATTATTGATAATATACATACTAATTGCCATATATATTGTCATTGAAACAACTGCTATAAGTAATGGTCTAAAATCTTCCAAAATTAATTGTCCAATATTTCCTGAATTTAAAAAGTACATTATGCTTTTTTTATTTGATTTTATAAAAGCATCAATGATTTGTAGTATACCAGCAGAAACTAAGATACCTATCAATAAACTTGCAATTTCATTTTTTAAAAGTGTAATTAAAAATATCATAAATGATCCAAATGCCACATGCAATATCCATTGATAAAGAATATATTTTATCAACAATCCTAAATTCTCCACAAAAACATATCCAAACAATATCTTACTACTTACAAATATCGTTACAGTTGCTACTACCAATAAAATTAATGAATATATCCCTACGATAATCATTTTAGATAACAATATAAATCCACGATTTGATACTTGCCCTGCAATATTTTTAATAAAACCAGAAGTATTTTCTTTACTTACAAAACCTACAATAAACACGACTAAAAACATTAGTACGATTTTGCTCTGAATATTTATTTTGATTAATCCATCAACTGGGACTTTATTATCTTCGCACCACTTTGGCGAAACACTTCCTATATATATTCCCCAATTAACTTCCTCCGAAGATGATTTTAGATTTTCTAATGCAGATGGATTGTTCTTATAATACTCTATATCTAAATAAGACATATAAATGGAGGCAAACATCATTAATATCAAAAACATCAAAATAATCCATGTGGTTTTGTTTTTTCTCATACGATAAAGATCCATTCTAATTAGATTGTTCATGAATATTCCCTCCCGTTAAATAAATAAAATAATCCTCTATTGAAATAGATTCTATAGAAATACTGTTAATAGAAATATTGTTCTTATATAATTCCATTGAGATCAATCCACTATCATTTAATCTTTCATAAATATTTATCGTATGATTATCTATTACCTTGTAATTGTTAAATCCTAATTTGTCTAGAACTACAATTGCTTTTTTAGGTTCTTCTATCTTTATTTCAATATGATTGCAACATATTTCCTTAAGCTCAGCCTTTGATATTTCTTTTAATAGCCTTCCATCATTGATTATTCCAAACCTATCAACGATCTTTAACAATTCATCCAAAATATGACTTGAAATTATCATTGTTATCCCATACTCTTTGTTGAGTTTCAATACAATATCTCTAACATCTTTTATCCCTTGTGGATCTAATCCATTTATGGGTTCATCTAATAATAACAAATCTGGTTCTCCTACTAATGCCATAGCAATTCCTAATCTCTGTTTCATTCCTAAAGAATATTGATTCACCTTTTTATTTGACTCTGCTTCTAGCCCAACAATTTCTAAAATAGAACCAATATATTTAGGTTCATTTATCCCTAAGCATAAACACTTTAACTTCAAATTGTCATATGCTGTTAAATTAGGATATAGTCCAGGAGCTTCTATCAATGTACCTATTCTTGATAAAACCTTCCTTCTGTCATCCCCACTATAGTCAAATAAAGAAATGTCTCCATTACTAGGTTTTACTAATCCTGCTATAATCTTTAAAAGAGTTGTTTTCCCTGCTCCATTTTTCCCAATTAGCCCATAAATTTCGCCTTTTTTTAAATTTAAGTTTATATTATTAATTGCAAATTGATTGTTATATTTTTTTGATAAATTTTGAACTGAAAGTAAGTAATCCATTTTTAACCTCCTTCTTTTATAATTACTTACATTATAAAAGAAAAAGTTTAATAATTCGAAAATAAAGATTAAAGAATTGTTAAAGATTTATTTGCCTAACCGGAATCCTATTCCCCAAACTGTTTCTATATATTCTTCATTTGAATACTCTTTAAATTTTTTTCTTATATTACTAATATGTACATTTACTGTTTTATCTTCTCCTTCAAAGTATTCGTCCCATGCAAAATCATAGATATCTTGCTTTGAAAACACTCTATTAGGAAAGCTTAATAATAATTCTAAAATTTTAAATTCTTGTGGGGTTAAATCTACTTCATTATTCTCAATCATTACCTTATGCAAAGATTTATCTAGTGTCAGATTTTTATATTTCATCAATTTGTTATACACTTTCTTGTTTTTATTTCTTAATTGCACAAACATTCTAGCCTTTAATTCTTCTATTTTAAAAGGCTTTGTAAGATAATCATCTGCTCCTAACATTAATACATCAACCTTGCTTTCTAATTCATCCTTTGCAGAAATAACAATGATAGAGGAGTCTGTTAAATTTTTTATTTCTGATATTAATTGTTCTCCCGAAATTCCTGGAAGCATTAAATCAAGCAAAATAATATCAAAATCATATTTTCCTAAATAAAGCAAAGCTTCTGTCCCAGAAAAAGCCTGTTTACAATTATAATTATTAATTGAAAGACTTTCAAAAATATAATTATTAATATTTGTATCATCTTCAACAATAAGTATTCTTGAATCATTATTATTAGCCATGCTATTTCCACCCTCCCATGTATTCCATCTTACTCACTTTTTAGTACATTATATCACAACGAAAATAATCAACGAGAATTTTATCAACCTTTTTAGTTATAGTACAGGCACTAATTTTAATATTATAAATTAGTGGAGGTGGGATGGTGAAAAAAGATTGGGTTAAAATAGCATCTATATATGTGGGAACAGTAATAGGGGCAGGATTTGCTTCTGGTAGGGAAATTATAGAATTTTTTGGAATCTATGGACTTAAAGGAATATTGGGAATGATTATAGCTGGAATATTATTTTCATTAGTAGGGAGTTTATTACTTGTAAAAATATATAATAACAAAATAAAATCTTTTAATGAATTAGTAAATAGCATATTTGGAGAAAAACTTGGATTTATCATAGATACTATAATTACATTTTCACTATATACAGGATTTAGTGTAATGATTTCTGGTTCTGGTGCTATATTTAAAGAGGAATTAGGCTTGCCTTATAATATTGGAATAATCACTATGGTAATATTTTCTTTCATAGTGTTTTTATTTAGTTTAGAAGGACTGTCTTTTATAAATACTGTATTAGTTCCCTTACTTATAATTGGAATTATATTTACATCTATTTATGTAAATATAAGGGAAGGATATAATTTTTCCAATGTAGAAGGAGTTAGTCTAAGTAGAAAGGGAAATTTTATTTCTTCGGCTTTTCTTTATGTAGGTTCTAATTCTTTAATAATATTAGTAGTCTTTTCATCTTTACTTCCATTAATTAAGGATAAAAAAACAGCTGTATTAGGAGGATTAATGGGAGGGGTTATATTATTTACATTAGGAATATCTATACTAAGTTCTATGCTTATATACTATAATGAGGTTTTTCAATTAGATATTCCTATGCTAAAAATATGTAATTCCATAGGATATAATTATAGGAAACTATATGCTATAATTCTTTGGATTGCTATGTTCACTACGGCATTAGCTAATGGATTTGGATTTATGAATAGATTGGGGGATAGAAAATATAAATTACCTTTAACTGCTATTTTTTGTATATCGGCAATTCCCCTTGCAAAATTAGGATTTTCTAATTTAGTAGGAGTGCTGTACCCTGTATTTGGGTTTGTTGGATTTATGGTGATGGGAGCTGTTTTAATAATACTTTAAGATGAAGGTCTATTCTTAGTGCCATTATTCTGTTATACTAATATCAGTGACATTTAAAAAAATACACGGGAGGATACGCAGGTCATCCCCTACGAATTGGTATTAAAATGACGTTAATCGTAGGGTGAACCTATGTGTTCGCCCGTTTAATTTAGGAGATGATATTATGCCTTATATAAATATAGATAATAAAAATATACATTACAGACAATATGGTGATGGAGAACCTATAGTATTTTTAAATGGTATGTTAATGTCAACTAATAGCTGGTCACCTTTTATTAGAACGGTGTCTAAAGATTATAATATGATTACTGTTGATCTACTAGACCAAGGGAAATCGGATAGTCCTGATGGTGAATATACTTTAGATACTCAGGTAAATATTTTAAAGAAATTTTTAGATGAATTAGGATTAGATGAAGTAAATTTATTAGGAATGTCTTATGGTGGAAAAGTTGCCTTAAACTTTGTCTGTAGATATCCAGATAGGATTAAATCATTGATTTTGACCAATACAGATAGTCACACTACAGATCATATGAAGAGAGTAGCTAAGCATTGGAAAGAGGTAGCATTTACATTAGATGCCTTTAAGTTTTTAAATTGTACTATACCATATATGTATTCCTATGATTATTATAAAAGAAATTATGAAGATATGGAGAAAAAAGCAAAAATTTTTTCTAGAAATATGAATGAAGAATGGTATGAAAAGTTTCGAAGAGGTTTAGATAGTGCAAGTAGTTATAATGTAAAAGATAAGTTAAAAACTATTAAAGTACCTACATTAATCATTAGTTCAGAACTTGATGTAATTACACCAATAGAATATCAAGAGTTAATGCATAAAGAAATAGAAAACTCTAAGTGGGAAATCCTAAAAGATGTGGGACATGCTTCTATGTTTGAAAAACCAGAGGAATTTATTTCTACAGTAATGGAATTTTTATAAATCAAACGAAAGGGACTGTCCCTAACGTTTGATGTACTACAAAAATGGCAAATATTCATTGTCATCTTTTGTATATTTCTTTTTTATACAATTTTCAATTATCTTTATACCTTCTACTATTTCTTCATTAGAAACTGAACCGAAACTGAGTCTTATATAATTAGAATATAGATTATCATCTAGGAAAAATATTTTGCCCGGTACTAGAGCCACATTGTTTTCATTACATTCATTATAGAGTTCTAGGGCATCTATTTCTTTAGGTAATTTAACCCATATACTTAGGCCTCCTTTAGGCTGTACAAAGGAAATATCGTATTTTTTAAGACCTTCTAATTCTTTAACCATAGTATTATATTTTTCTCTATATACTTTATTGGTATTTTTAATATGATCATTCCAATTGCCTTTACGTAAAAATAAATCCAGAGCTCTTTGTAAAAATCCAGAGGAAGAAATATCTGTAGTATGTTTAACTCTTAATACATCCCTGAATAGTTTTTTTGGCACAGTCATAAAGCCCATTCTAACTCCAGGCATAAAAATTTTAGAGAAAGATTTAATATATATTACATGATCTAAATGATCCATAGATTTTAATGGTAGTTTCTTTTCATCACTAAAGTTTAAATCTGTCATAAAATCATCTTCTATAATGTAAAAATTATACTTTTTACTAAGCTCAATTAATTTAGCTTTTTTCTCCTCTGAATAAGAATTAGTAGTTGGACTTTGATAATTGGTCATCATGTATAAAAATTTTGGACTAGATTTTTTTATATATTTATTTAGTATTTCTAAATCTATTCCGTCTTCTTCCATTGGGATTCCCATAATTTTAGCCCCTCTAGATTTAAAAGCTTGAATGGCTCCAGAATAAGTAGGATTTTCTACAAAAATTAAATCCCCAGGAGAAATTAGAGTTTTAGTTATTATATCTATTCCTTGTTGACCACCAGATATTATTTGTATCTCGTCCTTATTTACATTCATATTATAATTTTCTTTTAAAAATAAGGATATAGACTCTCTAAAAGGTTCATAGCCATTTATTTCTGGGTAGAGAAAGGCATTACCCTTATCTCTATCTAATACTTCTATTAAAGTGTGTTTGAACTCTTCTATAGGAAATATTTCAGAGGTGGGAGATACTGAAGCAAAATTTATGCTATTTTTAGAAATAGGCATTACTCCACCTATCATTAGTTCTACATCTTCATCTTCCATATAGGGAATATCTAGATTATAATTGGATTTTCTTACATATGTACCAGAACCTTTTATAGAATAGATATAGCCTTCTTGTTCTAAAAGTTTATAAGCATTTACAATTGTAATATTGTTAACTTCTAATTTTTTTGCTAAACTTCTAATAGAGGGTAATTTTTCTCCTTCTTTTAATTCTTTATTTTCAATTAGAAATTTAATATTTTCATAAAGTTGTATATATAGTGGGGTACTTAAACTTTTATCAATCAACATTTTTATTACCTCCAATTTAAATGTATGGGTACATTTATTATATCAGATTTTAAGATTTCTACAATAAAAACTAAAAAAAGAGGTGAGATTTTGAAAACAAAAGAAAAGAAAAAAGGTCGCAAAGGGTTTAAGATTTTTTTAATTATTTTAGTGGTACTTATGCTAATTTTATCTGATAAAGATATTCAAAAGAAAATCACAGATTTAATTAAAAATGTAAATACTAGTATCAAAGATATATCTTTTGAAATTTCTAAATCTATTCCAATAGGAGAAGAGGTTTTGGATATTAGAAATTATAGAGGAATAGTTTTATGGAATGGGGGAAAACTTACTAAAATAAATAATGATGGTGATATAATAAAGGAAAAGGAATTTAAATTTGATGATATTGGAATATATATGGGAGAGAAAAAAATATATGTTTATGATAAATCTTCAGGAGATATTTATATTTTAAATGAGGAAATAGATACTATTGATAAAATTAAAGTAGAAGGTAAAATTGAAAATATAATAGAAAGTTTTGATAATACTTTGATTCATACTAAAGAAGAATATAGAGAAAGTTTAAAGATATTAAACAAAGATGGGAAAATAGTAGAAAATATTATTACAGAAAATAGAAATATTCTCACATATTCTACCAATAAAGAAAGTAATAAATATATTATTTCTACCATAAGTTTAGAAGGTACAGGGCTAAAGTCTCAGGTTCAAGCTTTTGAAATAGGTGGAGAATCTTTATTTGATCATGGATTTAAAGATGAAATAGTTTTATATACAAAATATATAACAGAGGATAAGTTAATAATAATGACAGATAAAAATTTATATTGTGTTTTGGAGGATGAAATTTTATGGGATAAACCATATGAATCTTTAAAAGATATATATGTCGACGATGAATACATTTATATATTATATAGTAATTCTTTAGATATACTTTCTGAAAATGGTGATGTAAAATATAATTATTCTTTCTCTGAAGAATATAAAAAAATGCTTGTTTATGATAAACATTTGGTTGTTTATGGCAATGAGTATATAATAGGGTTAAAGGAGCAAGAGGAAGTTTTTAAGTATAAGACTGAAGATATTATAATAAAAGCAGTTAAAGATGGGAAAAAACTTATGATATTATATAAAGACAGAATAGATTTAGTAGTTTTTTAAACAACAAATAGGCGTGGTGGATTTTATGAATTGGCTGGATATAATAATAATATCTATATTAATATATAGAATAGCGAAAGGATTTAAATTAGGTTTTGTATCATCCATATTAAGTATAACTCGAATGATATTATCTATAGTACTAACAAAAAAGTATTATCCTCATATCTACGGGTATATAAATAATAATTCTAAGATTTATGGTTTATTTCACAATATGGTTCAATTTATTTTAGGAATATTATTTCATTCTAAATCTAAGGAAGATTTAAATTTTATTCCTAATATTATATCTAAGGGATTGGTAAATTTAATTATAGGTTTTTTCTCTATAATATTAGTTTTTTGGTTAGTAAATATTTTAATATCTATTTTTCTAGGGTTATTTTCATTTTTACGAAAGACTCCAATACTTAATCAATTAAATAGAATTGGAGGACTTATATTTGGCTTATTAGAGGGAATATTTATAATATATATATTAAATTTTTTATTAGTTCCCATATCATCTGTTTTTCCTAATACATTTTTAGGGAAAGGAATATTAGATTCTAATATTTTAAAATACGTTAATTCAATAAATTTATTTAGAGGGGGGTTAATATGAAACGAGAAAACTATGCTTCTGGGTTTTTCCTAATTTTTATTGGGATTCTATTTTTATTATTAAATTTAGATGTATTAACTTTTGAATGGTTGATGTTTATATTGTCCATAGGACTTATAATGGGGTATTTTATTAAGGGGCATTTAGGATATTTAATATCTGGATTGGTTTTATTAGGTATTTCCTTAATATATATACTAAATGAATATGCTTTCCCTGGAGTAAATATTAAAGGATTTTTATTCCTATGGATATTTGGAATAATATCTTTGGTATTATACGGAAGACAGGGATCGAAAGGTTTTCTAATATTTGGAACAATACTACCTGCTCTAGGAACTTATAATTTAATAGAAGAACTAGCACAGGGGAAAGTATCTTGGGCACTATATCTATTATTTGGCATTGCATTTTTTATAATTTATATATTAGGTTATAGAAGTTCTGGAATAGAATGGCCTAAACATTTATCTCTTGCTATGGTAGTAGTATCTATATTATTTTTAATAAATTCTAAAACTGCAACGGAATTTAATTTTTGGAAGTTTATTAATTATTTATGGCCTATACTTCTAATAATAATAGGAATTAGAATAATTTATAATATGATAAAATTAAAAGAATAATCCCTAAATTTAGGGATTATTCTACTATTATTTCTACTTTTTCTCCATCTTCAGATTCAATATCTACTAGTTTCCCCATGGCCCCATCTTTTATAGCATTAAATAATTCTGTAATATCAGTTTCATCTAATCCAGCTTCTTTTAATTCTGGAACAAATGCTGGACCAAATTTACCTGCCATTTTCATAGTTACATCTATTAGGGCTATAGGCACTGTAACATTTACCTTTGATTTATCATCTGGATCAAATACCCTTATTTTCAACCATTTAGCATTATTATTTTCTATATAGGTTTCTTTTGCATCTCCTAAGGCATCTAATAAATCCATGCCTTCTTCTGGGGTAATTTTTCCTTCCTCTATCATTTGAAGTATTTGTAATCTTTCCTCTCTCATTCTAATTCCCCCTTAATAGATTTTAATAGAACCATTGGAAGTGGAAACAAATAATTTTAAATGTTTCTCTTCTTTGTTTAAGTTTATACTATGAGCTACAATTTTTTTCTTTCCAAAATTAACTTGTTTATTTACCTCATATACTAGGTTTTCTATTTCTAAATCAATATTGCCTATGGAAGTCTCTAAGTCCAAATAGATTTCTTTATTTATTTCACCTAATTTTGCCTCTATACTTGAATTAGAAGTGGAAAGCTCTAGATATTCGATTTTATCAGTATCTATATCATCTAATGAAATTCTACCATTAGAAGTAGTAAGTATAATATCTTGACTAGATACATCATTAATTTCAATGGCTGCATTAGAAGTAGTGGCTATAATATCTTGTGCTAATATATCGGAAATTGAAATCCTAGCATTTTTAGTATTTATATGAAAGGTTTCTGTTTTTATATCGTCTATTATTATACCGGCATTACTAGTATTAGCTTTAATTATAGGAGAAGATATATCATCTAATAAAATTTTTCCGTTTTTAGTGTTGATATTAATTTCTTGAGATAAAATATCTTTTACAATAATAGCTGCATTAGTAGTATTTAAAATTAAATTATCTACATTAAAATCATCAATTTTCAACTCTCCATTTGAACTATTTAGGCAAATTTCTTCATAAGGTCTATCTGGTAGATATACTTTTAAATTCATCATTATTTTGGATTCGAATTTAGGTAAAAAAACTATCTTATTTTCAGTTTCATAAAACTCATAGAATTCTTCACCTGAACTTAGTAAATCATCCTTATACTTACAACTTATTTCAATAAGTATATCTTCTTCATCCCAATTTTCTACAATTATATTACCATTAATGGATTTTAAATCTATAACTGGATTTTCTATATGGGAAATATTTTTTACAGCTTTAGCATTTATAGTTTTGGTATTACCTAAAAAGCCATCAAAACTTATATCACCCTTCATATCAGTAAAGGCTTTTGCAATTTTATTACCTAAATCTACTCCAATATCTCCTACCTTTTTTCCTTGTTCTTTAACGGTCTCACCAAATTCTCCTATTTTTTCCTTAGTTTTATCCATGTCTACAAACTTATCTTTTTCAAATGTCTTATCTTCAGTATCACCTAATGCTTCCAATAGTTTTACTGCTTCTTCAGAATTAATTTTTCCTTCTTTCAACATTGAAAGTATCATCATTCTTTCTTCTTTCATTTAAATTCCCCCTTATTATTCACCTTTGAGAAGTTTTATTGCTTCCTCAGAATTAATTTCCCCAAGACTTAATTTTTCTAAAATTTCCTTTCTATCTACATCAGGCTCTGTGTATTTTGAATTATATCCTAATGCAGATATTACATCTTCTAATTTATTTCTAACTGTTGGATAAGATATACCCAATTCTTTTTCTATTTCTTTAATATTTCCTCTATTTTTAATAAAAATTTCTACAAAATGCTTTTGACTATCGGATAATTTGCAAAATTTACAGAGACTGAAATTCCCTTCTATATTGGTATGACAATTGCTGCAGCTTACCCTAGTTACATTTAGCTCTTCGCCACATACTGGGCATCTTCCAAGTACTTCTCTTTTCATGTTTTCACCTTCCTTATAAAACTCTTATCTGAACTTTAGTATTGTCTCCATTTTCTATATCTACTATATCAAAGGGTCCATATTTTCTTAATTCATTAATGATATTTTTTAAATCTTTACTATCTACTATTTCTAAAATTTTTTTAGTTTCTTCATCTATATTATCTACAAATTTGGTAGCAATGGAACCTAAACCAAGACCCAAACTAATTAATGAATTTAATAACCAAAATGGAATAGATGGGATTCTAATGTTTTTTCCTTCAGCTTTATCTATTATAGTAATTTTTATTCTAGAAGCTTTTCTAGCTTTTCTACTAGGACTTGTATTTATATTCTCTATTTTTTTTATGGCTTTTTTCGTATTTATACTACCTTCATCTAGCTCTTTAAGTATATTATGAATATGGTCCCTCAAAAATATCTCCTCCCAAAAAAGATTTTAGGGTATAATGAAATTACTTTCTTTAAGAATATAATATTATTAAAACTTAAATATGTCAAGTATAATATTAAAAATATTAATATTTATATTAAGATTTTTAAAGTATGAGACAAGGGGGACGGTTCTCTCTGTCTCATAAACAAAATCTATAGGCATCATATTTCTTATAAAATATCTTTATCCTTGTTATACTAAAACAATAGTATAATATACTTATATACTAATTGATTAGGAGGTTTTTATATATGAAAATAGAAGTAGATGCAAGGGGACAAGCTTGTCCAAAGCCAGTTATTATGACTAAAAAAGAGTTAGACAATTTAAAGGAAGGTGCAATAACCACTATAGTGGACAATGAAGTGGCTAGAGATAATGTTTCAAAATTAGCAAATAGTTTAGGCTATGAGTACACAGTGGATGAAATAAGTGATAAAGAATTTCATGTCCATATTATTAAAGGCGAGGTTTCAGATGAAGAAGTAAATATGCATAAATCAGATAAATTTAAGGACTTGACTATAGCTTTTGCTTCTAATATTATGGGAAATGGGTCTGAGGAATTAGGAAAAATTTTAATTAAATCCTTTGTATATACATTAACTGAGGCTACTCCATTTCCTTCTACACTAATATTTTATAATAGTGGGGTATATTTAACCTGTGAAGGCTCAGAAGTATTAGAAGACTTAAAAACTTTGGAAAAAGAGGGAGTAGAAATAATATCTTGTGGAACATGTTTAGATTTCTTTGATATGAAAGATAAAATTCAAGTTGGAGAAATTTCAAATATGTATACTATATATGAGAAATTAAGAAATCCAGCAAATACAGTAACAATAGGATAAGAGGTATGATATAATGATAGATAAAGAGTTTGGGGTTATTACTTTTAAATCTACAAATCATGCTATGAAATCTGAAACGGTATTTAAAGGAGAGAATATCAAGTTTAGGATGATTCCTACCCCTAGAGAGATTACTCATAGTTGTGGTTTGGCTATTAAATTTGATTTAAAAGATACCGATTTGGCAAAAACAATTGTAAATGTAAATAAATTAGATATAGAGGGTATGTTTAAAGTTATAAAAATGGGAAAGGATTCCTTTGCAGAGAAACTTAGTTAAAAAGGAGATTTAGAATGGATAGGGTATTGAAATTTATAGACAGATTTTTTAAGACATCAAATGGAGATTTAAATATTTTGGGTAAATTAATTAAAATATTTATCATCTTTATTGTTATTAAGATTTTAATTAAAATAGTATATGTAATAATAGATAGGGCTGTTAAAAGAAAGAGAAGTAGCATATTTCATAGGGATGAAAAAAAGATTAATACCCTAACCACTGTCCTTAAAAATATAATAAAATATGTGTTTTATTTTATAGGTTTAGTAATGGTATTAGATATGTTTAATATAAGTACTTCTTCTATTTTAGCCACAGCAGGAATTGGAGGTTTAGCTATAGGTTTTGGTGCTCAGTCTCTAGTAAAGGATGTTATTACAGGATTTTTTATATTATTTGAAGATCAATTTTCTGTAGGAGATTATGTAAAAGTTGGGGAATATGAAGGTATAGTTGAAGAGCTTGGAGTAAGGGTTACTAAGATTAGAGATTTTTCAGGAGAACTTCATATTATTCCAAATAGTAATATTCAAATTGTAACTAATAGAACTAGGGGAAATATGAGGGCTTCAGTGGTAATTACTGTAGCTTATGAGGAAAATATAGATAGAGTAACGGAAGTATTAAATAAAGTTTGTGAAGAATTAAAAGAAAACAATGAAAATATAGTAGAAGGTCCTACTCTAATCGGCATTAGTAATTTAGGTGAATATGGCATGGATTTTCGAATAATAGCTAAGACTAATCCTATGGAACAATGGGGAGTAGAAAGGGAAATTAGGAAAAAGGTAAAAGAAGCTTTTGATAGGGAAAATATAGAAATTCCTTATCCAAAGAGAGTCATACATGAGAGGTGATTTAATTGATTCTAAATTATGAACTAGGGGATATTGTCACTTTAAAAAAACCACATCCTTGTGGAGAAAATAAATGGGAGATAATGAGAACTGGTGTAGATATTAAATTAAAATGTTTAGGTTGTGATAGACAAATTTGGATTCCTAGAATTGATTTTGAAAAGAGAGTTAGGAAGATTTTAGTAGATGGCAAGTGGATAAGTATAGTAAATTATAAAGGAAAAGAATGATATATTGAAGTATATCATTCTTTTTAGTTCTAAGAGTATTTAGTTTTGTTATTTTATTAAAATACTAGCATTTAAATAATATGTTTGTTATAATATATTTATAAATATCAATGCATGACTACTTATGAATATTTTAGGGGGGAACACTTATGATTTTTAACAAAATGGAAAGTGGAGAATATGAACAAATTCTTTTTTGTCATGATAAGGCCTCAGGATTAAAAGCTATTATAGCTATTCATGACACAACTTTAGGACCAGCATTAGGTGGTTGTAGAATTTGGAATTATGCTTCAGAAGAAGAAGCTTTAATTGATGCAATGAGATTAGCTAAGGGAATGACTTATAAAAATGCAGCAGCAGGATTGAATATAGGCGGAGGAAAATCAGTAATAATTGCAGATCCAAAGAGTGGTAAAACAGAAGCTATGCTTAGAGCATTTGGTAGATATGTTGAAAGTTTAAATGGTAGATATATAACAGCAGCAGATGTTGGAAGTGGTCCAGCAGATCTAGACATTATATATCAAGAAACTGATTATGTAGTAGGCATATCTGAAAGCTATGGTTCTTCAGGAAACCCAAGTCCAGTAACAGCTTTTGGTGTTTATAGAGCTATGATGAGAACTGCTAAAGAAGTTTTTGGCGACGATTCATTGGAAGGTAAAACAGTTTCTGTTCAAGGCTGTGGTAGTGTAGCATATAGTTTATGCAAACATTTGCATGAAGCAGGAGCTAAGATGATAGTTACTGATATTAATGAAGAAGCAGTGGAAAGAGTTGTAAATGATTTTGGTGCTAAAAAAGTAGGCGTAGATGAAATATTTGAAGTAGAAGCAGATATATTTGCACCTTGTGCTTTAGGCGCTATATTAAACGATACAACAATACCAAAACTAAAAGTTAAAGCTGTATGTGGTAGTGCTAATAATCAATTAGAAGATATTGAAAAACATGGTAAAATGTTAAAAGATAGAGGAATTCTCTATGCTCCAGACTTTATAGCAAATGCTGGTGGAGTTATAAACGTAGCAGATGAATTATTAGGATATAATAGAGAAAGAGCTTTAGACAATGCTTCAAGAATATATGATCAAATAGGTTTAGTTTTTGACATTGCTAGAGAAGAAGATATTACAACAGCAGAAGCAGCAGATAGAATGGCAGAAGAAAGAATTGCAACTATGAAAGAAGTAAGAAGCAATTTTATCAGAACAGAACACGATACTTTAAGTAGAAGATAATAGGATTATAAAAAAGGTAGGTCATTTTTAAGTGACCTACCTTTTTAACTTTTTACTTGCATATCCCAAACATTAATGATATAATTTTATAGATATATCCTTGCTCTACTGAACAGTAGAGCCGTTTAGTCCAAAAGGAGGTGAAAGATATGAAAAAATATGAAGCTGTTTTTATCTTTGTACCAAGTTTAGAAGAAGAGTCTAGAAATCAATTATTTGATAGATTAAAAGGTATTGTAGAAGAAGATGGCGAGATTCTAAATGTAGATGAATGGGGAATGAGAAAATTAGCCTATGAAATTAATGATTTAACAGAAGGCTATTATATAGTAATGAATTTCCAATCCACTCCAGAAAGAATCGAAGAATTAGACAGAGTTTGTAAAATTTCCGACAGTATAATGAGACATATGATAGTTAAAGAAGATGAATAAAAACAAAGGTGGTGTTTTGGTTGAATAATGTAGTGTTAATTGGAAGACTAACCAGAGATCCAGAATTGAGGTATATACCTAATACAGGAACTCCAGTGGCTACTTTTTCATTGGCAGTAGACAAACAGCTTTCCAGAGAAAAGAGACAAGAATTTGAATCTAAAGGACAACCAACAGCCGATTTCATAAACATTGTCGTATGGGGAAAACAAGCAGAAAACTGTGCTAATTATCTATCTAAAGGATTATTAGCTGCTGTTCAGGGACGAATACAATCTAGATCTTATGAGGCTAATGATGGCACTAGGAGATATGTAACTGAAGTAGTAGCTGAAAGAGTGGAGTTTTTAGAGTGGAAAGATGATAATAGAAAAGATTTTGGAAACTCAAATACAGATTTTCCAGATATAGATGGGTTTGAACCTATAGACGATGAAAACATCCCATTCTAGAAGGAGGTAAGTAAGGTGCAAAGAAGATTTAAACCACGTAAAAGAGTTTGTAGTTTTTGTCAAGATAAATCACAAAAAATAGATTATAAAGATATAAATAAATTAAAAAAATATGTTACTGATAGAGGAAAAATTCTTCCAAGAAGAATAACTGGTAACTGTGCAAAACACCAAAGAGAGTTAACTACAGCTGTAAAACGTGCAAGACAAATAGCATTATTACCATATAGTGCAGATTAAGAGAGGAAAAACCTCTCTTTTTTTGTTTGACATACATTAGTATAATCTGTATTATTTTAATAAGACTATTTTTATTTGTAAAAATTTAAAGGGTGAAAATATGGAAAATAAAATGGATATGGATATAATTAAAAATCTTAGAACCATAGAATGGTTAAAATCGGAAATCCTTATGTCTATTGCAAGACTTTACGAGCTATTAGCCAGAGGAGAAGAAGACCTAAAAGATGAGGTTGAGGATTTAACCTCTAATATTATACTTTTATCTTATTTATTAGGAAAAAGATTAGGAGTATCTTATGAAGATATAAATTCTAATTTAGAGGATAAGATAAAATTAAATTTAATTAAAGAACATAAAATTGAAAAATGGTATGGAGATTTAAGTGAACTATTAGAGTTTATTAGAGAAACTTAAGAGTGAGGTGAAAATAAAGTTGGAGGACAATAAAAATAAAAAGATAATAGAAATCTTATTGCTAGCTATTATATCTACTTTTTTAATGCTTTTAGGAATTTATTATCTACCATTAATAATTTTTTTCTTTCCAATTCCTTTCATAGTATTAGGTGTGAAATATGGTATAAATGTAAATATAATATGTATGATAATATCCACATTTGTAATTGGGTTATTAACTGATAATGTATCTGGTATATTTATACTTTTAGCTTTTTTACCCTTAAGTATAGCTCTTAACTATACCATTAAGGGAAGGAGAAAATCTTTAGAAACTATGGTCATATCTACTTTAGTACTAATGGTATCACTTTTTGTAATTTTAAGTATAATGGGAGATATGAGTGGTATTAGTATTGTAGCGCAATTAGAGGAATTTTTTACTGAAGCTTTAAATACTCAAATAGAATTACTGAAAGAGACTGGACTATCTAATTATGAATTATTAAAAATCACAGATTTTATGGAGGATAAATTTGGAGAAGTTTTATCAATAATACCTTCTATAATTATAATATTTTCACTTATTACTGCCTATTTAAATTATCTTATATCAGTATTAATTCTTAGGAAACTAGGTTATGGTATAGTATATATTCCTAAATTCTCTAGATTTAGTTTGCCTAATAATATATTATTGGGAACGGGGATTATGTTTTTAGGTGCCTTTTTATTAAAACTCTTTAAACTATTTTACTATGAAGCCATATTTATAAATATTACTACTCTAGTCTCCTTTGTATTTTTCTTGCAGGGTCTTGCTATAATAGACTATAGATTAATACAGAAAAATAGAAACTGGTTTCTTAGGGTATTGGTAATACTTTTTTTCACCATGATATTGCCCTTAGGGGGAGTTATTACAATTTTGGGAATACTAGATGTAATTTTTGACTTTAGAAAATTAAAAAGGCCCATCTAGTTTTAATAGGAGGATTTTTTTATGGATCAGAGAGGCTTATTTAATTGGAAGGACTTAAAACTTTATTTAATTATTATGGTATGTTTAATAGCAGTAATCGCATATTATCAACCAATATTAGCCTTAATCTGGGTTATAGCTTTGACCTATTTAATATACCATTACAATAAGATTATTCAAGATAAGGAAAAAGAATGGACTAAATATATAGAAGGATTATCAGAAGAGTTTGATTCAGTTACTAAACATACTATATTTAATATGCCCTTCCCCCTAGTAATGTTAGAGGAAGA
>CAZMBD010000037.1:0-20092 GCA_964564325.1 uncultured Clostridiaceae bacterium | reverse complement strand
TTATACTATAACAAATTTTTAAACCTTTGTCAACAGTTTTTTAAAAAACTTTTTTTGCTGTTGATTTGTTGCCATTTTGCTCTAACGAAGTGACAACGTAGATTACTTTAACATATTTTTTGGTACTATTCAATCCTTAAATACCAGCAAATTTACCTAAAATTCCTTGTTTCTTATTAATAAATTTACACTTACTGCTTAATCCTTTAAATTTCAGACTTTATTAATTAAATAATTTTTCTGCGATTAAACTTCCAAATGCTATAGAATAAAGCTTAGATTCATGAGTATCGGCTCTTGATACCAATACTATAGGTACCTTAGCACCCATGATTATGCCAGCTGATTTTCCTCCTGCAAAGTAAGTTATACTTTTTCCTATTCCATTGCCCATTTCAATACTTGGTACTAATAATAAATCTGCATCTCCTGCTACTTCACTTTCAAATTTCTTTATCTTTGCTGATTCTTTTGATACCGCCAAATCTAGTGCCATAGGACCATCTACTATTACCCCTTCAGGAAATTCACCTTTATTATATTTCTCCTTAAGTTCAAATGCATCCATAGTAGCAGGCATCTTGGGATCTGCCTTCTCTTTTGCTGCAAGACATGCTACCTTAACAATTTCATTTCCCATAGCTTTTATAACTTTCACTCCATTTTCTATGATCTTTACTTTTTGATCTAAATCAGGGTATAAATTCATTCCACCATCTGTTAAATAAATTAACTTTGGATAAGCCTCTACTTCATATACCATCACATGAGACAATAAAGAGTCTGTTCTAAGACCCCATTCCTTGTTTAAAACAGCTTTCATTAAAGTTCCTGTATCTACTAAACCCTTCATAATGAAATCAGCTTGTCCATCTCTTACCATTTTTACACCTATTTCTGCTGATTTTACTAAATCTTTTTCATCTAAAATTTGAACTTCTTCCATATTTATATTTTTTACATTTCCTATTTCCTTGATTTTTTTCATATCTCCTATTAATATAGGTTCTATGATATTTAATTTTTTAGCTTCAAATACTGCTTCTAAAACTTCCTCATCATGTGCTGCAACCACTGCCAATCTCATTTCGTTTTCATGTTTCATTTTAAGTAGTTCTTCTAGTTTTTTTATGCTCATTATTACCCCTCCAAAAAAGATTTTATTCTAAATTCAAAAGATTTTCTAATTGCATCTTCTGATCTTTAACAAAAGTATCATTAGGATTTAATTTATAGGCCATATTTATATCTTCCATAGCTTCTTTTAAATTTCCTAATTCCAAATATGTCATACCCCTATTAAAAAAGATTTTATAATCTTCTTGGTTTAAATCAATTCCCCTATTAAATATATTTATTGCACTATTAAAATCTCCTAAGCTATAAAAACAAATCCCTAGTTCATTATAAATGTCCACATTATACTCATCTAATTCCATAGCCTTATTAAGAAAATTTAAAGCATTTTCATATTCTCCATTTCCTTTATAGGCTAAGCCTGTAAGGTAATATATATATCCCCATTCTTCATACTTCCATATTAGCCTTAAAAATCTTTCCAATGCCAAATCATATTCCTCATTATTTAAATGATATATGCCCTGTTCAAAATTAACATCATCTTGGATTAATTCTAATTCTTTTCGGATTTCCTCTGCCCTAATTTCTTCTCTATCTAATTTCAAATATTTATCCCATATTAAACTAGCCTTTAAAAATTGTCCATAATTTTTATAATGATAGCCTAGTTTATAATAAGCTAATGAAAAATCTGAATCTATATCTAAAATCTTCTCCAATTCATTTGTAGATTCTAATAAAAACACTTCTCCTTTATCTACAAAATTATTTTCTATAAATTTCTTTGAAATACTCTCTAAAGACAGTGCATAATTAAATATTCCACCGACATTTTTACTATTAATATTAGTCAATGCTCTAAAATGAACAGCAGACATATCATAATTTCCATCCTCTAAAAATTTTAGCCCTCTATATAAAATATAATCTTCAATTTTCCTATCGTAATGATATAGAATTTTTATATATTCATCTTTGTATTTAAAATCTAAATCTACTCCCAACGTATAAATAATTCCATCTATTAAATGCTTTATATTTAATTCATCATAAAAATTTCCTTTTTGTATTTCTTCTATTAATGTATCTATTATAATGGGTAGTGGGAGACGGTCTTTAATTATATATCCTTTTAAATCTATAAAGGAATTTTCTTTTAATTCTATAAAGGATATATTGTTAGTCATTTTTTTAAAATATTCATCAACTATATTCATTTTCTCACCTACTATTTATACATATTTTTCATATATATTCGTTTATTTCTAGTACTAGTACTTAATAGCTTGAATAAGTGACCTCTATAAATCATCATAAATGAAAATAGTAATTGACCCAATAAATATAGTCCTATGCCCTTTGGACTAAAGTCAAAATTAAAACTTAAATTAGTTGCAAAAATATCTGTTAACACTGTACCAGTAAGTAAATACATAAGATAATGAAAAATTATATTAGGTATTAGCCAATTTAACCAATTTTCTTTCATAAAATCAAAAGCATAGCTAATGGCTTCAAAGGAAGAATAATGCTTTTGATAAATAGTTTCTGGTAGTGGATTCAATGCAAATAGGACCAATGCACCTATAATTCTACTTAAAACTGCTGCATTACTTCCCAATAAATTATATAGTGGAGTTATAAGTAAAGATGCTATCCAAAATACGAAAAATACTCCATACACATCCCATAAGAGGGCTTTAAATCCATCTTTAAAATCCTGTATGCTTATTCTATCGTAATTGATTATATTAGATAATAAATATAGATAATTAGAAATTAAACTGGCACTTACAATAGCCATTATAAATCCTGCTAAAATTTGCAATACTCCTGTAAATAGGGTTGATATAACTATTATCAATAGCATATTTATTATGGTATATGCTAAGCCTGTAAATATTATAATCCAATTCTTTTTTAGACTATTTATTGCTTTTTTTATTGTAGATTTATTTACAAATAAAATATCTTCAAATATATTCAATTCTACTCACTCTCCTTAATATCACTCGTTATGTCGTAAATATAAGATCTATTAATAACCCTATCTTTATAATCAAATAGTATATAGCTAGTTTTTTTAATATCTTTTTTAAATCTATATTCATTATTAAATAGCTTAATTAAATCTATTTCAAATTTTTCTATATGGACTTTTTTTATAATTTCTTTAGTAGCCATATCCTTATAATCCTTTAAATAGTTATCTAAAACTTTTTCATCCCTTAGAATATTATGTTTGTTTTTTTGAATAAATTTTTCGCCAGTTCTATTTATAGATGGTGGCAAATAAGGATTTTTATGATTATATATATAATCATATTTAACAATTTCATTAAAAATCCACAAATCTTCATATTTTTTGTATTTATAAAAATCTATTATTATTTCATACAATCTGTTTCTACTATGAGAAATAGTATGATGTTTTTTAGATTCCCAATAATCTAGAAAGTCTTCAAAAAAATCAAAGGGAGTTTTATAATGATTTTTAATAATGTATTCTAATGAACTTTCAAAATATCCTTCATTATAGTATTTTTCAACTAAATCTTCTATACCCTTTAATCGCAATACTTCACTATAGTCTATCCAATTGGTTGCTAAAATTTCATAAGGTGGTCTATCTAAAAATTTCATTCCATACTTTTCACTTTCTCTTCTTAGACCAGAACCCTTTAATAATTTTAAAAAACCTAATTGAATCTTCTCAGGCTTCAATTCATAAACTTCATTAAAAGAGTTTTTAAAACTACTATAGTCTTCATATGGGAGCCCTACAATTAAATCTAAATGCTGATGTATGTTTTTAAAGCTTTTAATTTTCTTTGTAACTAATTTAAGTTTGTCTATGTCTGTGGTTCTTCCTATAGCCTCCAAAGTTTTTTTATTTGTAGACTGAACACCTATTTCAAACTGAAATAGACCTTCTTTAGCCTTACTTATAAAGTCTAACATTTCCTCATCTAGAAGATGGGCAGTTACCTCAAAATGAAAATTTATATCTTTAGGGTTTTTTTTCATTATAAACTCCATTATTTCCATAGCATATTTTTTGTTTGCATTAAAAGTCCTATCTACAAATTTTACTTGCCCTACATTAGCATCTATAAGTATTCCCAAATCTTCTTTCACTCTATCTATATTAAAATACCTTACCCCTTTAATTGTAGATGATAGACAAAATTGACAATTAAAGGGACACCCTCTTGAACTTTCGAAGTAGACAATTTTATTTTTAAAATTATCATTTAAATCCCTATAGGGTGATGGAATAGAATCTAAATTCTCAATAAATTCCCTAGGAGGATTTTTTATAATGTTTTCACCATTTCTAAATATTAAGCCTTTAATATCAGAAAACTCTGTTCCTCCAGCTATAATTCTTTCTATTAATTCTTTAAAACTTACTTCTCCTTCTCCATAGATAATAAAATCTATAAACCAACTGTCTTTTAAAATCTCATCTCCATCAAAGGACACTTCAGGCCCTCCTAAGATAATTTTAATACTAGGATCAATGATTTTAATAGTTTCACAAATTTTAAGTGTTTCTTCTCTATTCCATATATAAGTAGAAAAACCAATAACATCAGGTTTTTTCTTATATAGTTCTCCTACTATATAATCTAAATTTTGATTAATAGTAAATTCCATTAGCTCAATTGGTATATTTTTAGCATAAGCTTTTAAGTATCTAATAGATAAAGAGGAATGAATAAATTTTGAATTTAAAGTTGTTAAAATAATTTTCATCTTGTCTTCCTTCCTATTTCAAACTATATTAATTATAGCACAATATACTCTAAACTCCACTTCTATCTGCCTATTTATTTTTCTTATATTGAAGTCTTCGCTAAAACAATATAAAATATATATATGATATTATATATGAAAGGGGCATCTTATGAAAGAATTTGACAAAATTTCAATTCAGGAAATCTCCAAAGAAGATATGCTTATGATAATTGAGGCATTGGAATATACTAGTTTAAATACAAATATTAGTGCCTTTATGGAGTTAAGAAATAATATAGTAAGTGAATTATCAAATCTAGCTGAAACTAGTGAAAAAGAATTTTTATCTTATTTAAAAAAACAAACCTTAGTATAAAAGGTTTGTTTTTTTAAATCTATATATTCCAGATTTTGTATTTAAATCTATAATTATATCATTCCCAATTTCTTGTTTTTTCATTACTAGACATTTATTTAATAGAGAATGATAAAACACCTCTCCCTCGTTAAACTGAAATATATTTGGCAAATAATATTTTTCAATTTCTAATACCTCTGGAGCTATTTTACCGTTTCTAAGTTTGTATAAATAAGATGATAATTCTTTATAATAAGCGTCAATATCAATTTCTCCTATATTATTATCTAAAAGCACTTTAATACATTTTCCCATAGTTGTTCTGCCAATTCCATTTGATAATAAAACCTCTAAACAGTCCTTTAATGTCTTAAAGCCTGGCGATGTAGAAAAATTTAAAAGATTTAATGCAAATATTTTTTTCTGTTCAAAATCTATTGTATAATTTTTTTTATATTCACTAGTAGGAATTCTATAATATTTTGCATACTTTCTTTCAAATTCTAATTGAGAAAAATTTATTATCTCCTCTTTTAATTCTTCAATAATATTTTCGCTATTATTTATTAACAAAAATATCATTTTAGAAATCAGAATAGTTTCTATTAAAGTTTCTATATTCCCAGTTGTAAATAATAGATTTTTAATGATTTCTTCTCTAATATCATCAAAGTCCTTATTTACTATTGTAATAGGAAGTACTCTAGAATATACACTATCATCTATTTCTCCCCAATAAATTTTAGAATCTATATTCTGAAATAAATTTAGTAAAGAAGGATTATCTCCATTTCTATAATATTGCCAAAGTTTTATTTCTTCATTATATCTATTATAATCTATATTTACTTTTACATATTTTCTTGAGGGAACAAGAGATTTAATACTTATAATTGTCAAATCTGTAATATAAGATCTATCTCCATTGATTTCCAAATCTTCAGCAAATACTACTAACATAGTATTATAGATTTTTTCATATTCCATGTTTTTTATCACATCCTATTTGGTGCTTCAATCCCTAACAAGCCTAATCCTGTTTTTATAACAGTTTTAGTTGCAAATACCAATATTAATCTTACATTTTTTAACTCCTCTTCTACTGAAAGTATAGGACAAGAATTATAAAATTTATTGAATGCTTTAGCTATTTCTGTAATATGTCTAGTTATAAAAGATGGTTCAAGTTTTTCCATAGCATCTATAATGATTTCTGGAAATTTGTATAATAATCTAATTAAATTTATTTCATCTTCTTCTGTTAATAATGAATAGTCTACCTTAGTTTCTAAAGAAAACTCTCCCTTTTCTAAAAGGCTATTGGCTCTAGCATGAGTATATTGGACATAGGGTCCAGTTTCCCCTTCAAAACTAAGGAGTTTTTCCCAACTAAATACATAATCTTTAATTCTATTATTAAATAATTCTTGGAACATTACTGCACCTACTCCAACTTGCTTTGCTACTTCTTCCTTATTTTCTAAATCAGGATTTCTTTCTTCCATTATGGCTAATGTACTTTCTACAGCTTTATTTAATACATCTTCTAAAAATACTACCTTCCCTTGTCTTGTAGATAATTTACCTTCTTCTAAACTAACCATTCCAAAAGGAACATGAATACAATCTTTAGCCCAATCATAGCCCATTAATTCAATTACCTTTATCCATTGTTTAAAATGTAAATTTTGTTCAGAAGCTACTACATATATATTCTTATAAAAATCATAGTGTTCCTTCCTATACATGGCTGCTGCAATATCTCTTGTGGCATATAATGTAGAACCATCAGATTTTCTGATTAAGGCAGGTGGCATATCATAAGGTTCCAAATTTACTATCATAGCACCTTCCGATTCTTCTAACATGCCCTTTTCTTCCATTTCTTCTGTAACTTTTTTCATCTTATCTGAATAGAAAGATTCTCCTTTATAAGAATCAAATTTAATACCTAGCATATCATATACTTTATTAAATTCTTTTAGACTAATGTCCCTAATCCATTGCCAAAGTTCTACTGCTTCTTCATTTTCTCCATCTTCTAATTCCTTAAACCAGTATCTAGCTTCATCTCTTAAACTTTCATCTTCCTCTGCTTCTTTATTAAATCTAACATATAGTTTTAACAATTCGTTAATAGGATCAGCCTCAATGACCTCCCTATTTCCCCATTTCTTATAGGCTGCAATTAACATACCGAATTGAGTACCATAGTCTCCTAAATGATTTAGGGCTTCTGTATCAAAACCTTGAAATTTAAAAATATTATATAGAGAGTTCCCAATAACAGTACTTCTTATATGTCCAATATGAAAAGGTTTTGCAATATTAGGTGATGAAAATTCTACTAATACTTTTCTACCTCTACCTATATCTGTAGAACCAAATTTCTCTTTTTGTTTTGCTACACTTCCTAATACTGTTTCAATTAATTTTTCTGTATTTACAAAGAAATTGATATATGGTCCTACATTTTTTACTTCAGTAAAATATTCTCCTGCATGGATTTTTCCTACTAATTCTTCAGCTATTAAATTTGGTGCCTTTTTAAATTCCTTTGCAAATCTAAAACAAGGAAAAGCATAATCTCCCATATCATAATTTGGAGGAATTTCCACTAATCTTTCTATTTCTTCTTTTTCTAAATTAGGTACTACTTTAGAAATACAATTTACAACTTGTTTTTTAAAATCAATCATCTATTCTACCTCCTAAAATAAATTTAGCCCCCGTCCCATAAGAGACGAGAGCTTTCCCGTGTTACCACTCTTGTTGGTCATTAGACCCACTCGAAATTTATAACGTAATTAACGTAATATCCTACTTATATTTCAGATATCCCCTCCAGAGCCCTCTTCAAATAAGATTTTGTACTGGCTTACACCACTCCCAGCTCGCTTTGACAAAATACATATTTTACTCCCTCTATCTACGGATTTAAAATATTTATCTATTAAATTATAATATACAATATTCCTTTAAATAATTCAAGGGTTTATTTAATTTCAATTACTGTAACACCGTCTCCACCTTCTCCATGTTTTCCATTTCTAAAGGACTTAATATGTCTATGAGTTTTTAAATAACTTTGTATACCTTCTCTAAGGACTCCCGTTCCTTTACCATGTATAATATATGCTTCTTGTAATCTAGAGATAAATATATCATCAATGTATTTATCTAAATCTAATAATGCCTCATCTAAAGTTTTACCTCTTAAATCTATTTCATTTTTAACTGTTGAAGATTTAGATTTAATAATAGCCTTCATGCTCGCTTTGTTTTTTTCCTTTTCTTCTAATTTAACACGCCTCAAGGAAGATATATGAACATTTACTTTCATTATACCTACTTGAACCATTAAATTTCCATCTTCATCAGGTAATTCTAATACGCTTCCCACTTGATTTAAAGATAATACTTCTACAGTATCTCCTATTTTTAAATTCTTAGGAGGTTCTTTAGATTTTACATTTAATACATTAGCTGATAAATCTCTTTCCACTTCATCTAATTGCAATTTTAATTTTTCTTGAGTTTCTTGTATTTTTCTATTTTTATCTTTTTCTATTTCACTAGATATTTCTCTTAATTCCCTTACAATAATATCAGATTCTTCCTTTGCAATCCTTAATATACTTCTAGCCTCTTCTTTAGCCTCTAAAATAATCTTATCCCTAGCTACTTGAGCCTTTTCCTTTTCAAGCTTTAATTCTTTTTCTAAGTTTTCGACTTCAGATTTTAATTTATCTATCATAAATTTTTCTTCTTCTATAGTTCTTCTGTCCTTATCTATGGCTTGAAGTACATCTTCAAACTCTACATTTTCTTTAGATACTAATGTTTTAGCATCCTCTATTATATAATCTTGCAATCCCAGCCTTTTGGATATTTCAAATGCATTGGACTTCCCTGGCACTCCAATTAGCAATCTATAAGTAGGCCTTAAAGTTTCCACATCAAATTCTACAGAGGCATTTCTTACTCCATCTGTAGTTAGTGCATAGATTTTTAATTGGCTATAATGAGTTGTAGCAATAGTTCTAATATTTCTCTTTAGTAAATTATCCAATATAGCCATAGCCAGTGCAGCACCTTCTGTAGGATCTGTTCCTGCACCTAATTCGTCAAATAAAACTAAACTATTATCATTAACTTCATCTAGGATTTTAATAATATTTGTCATATGAGAGGAAAAAGTACTTAAACTTTGTTCTATACTTTGCTCATCTCCAATATCAGCGAAAACTTGCTTAAATACTCCAACTTGAGAGTTAAAATCTGCTGGTATATGAAGTCCTGATTGAGCTAATAAAGTTATTAAGCCTACAGTTTTTAAAGTTACTGTTTTACCACCTGTATTTGGGCCTGTAATCACCAAAGAATTAAAGTCTTTTCCTAAATATATATCTATGGGAACCACTATTTCTAGAGCTAGTAATGGATGTCTTGCTTTTTTTATATTTATATAGCCCTCATCATTAAGTATAGGTTTTGTAGCATTCATTTCTAGTGCTAATTTACCCTTTGCAAATATAAAATCTAATTCTTGTAATATCCTTTGATTATTTCTAATATTATCCCCTTCATTAGCTACTAATTGGGATAATTCTTTTAAGATTCTTTCAATCTCTTTTCTTTCTTCTATTTCCAATTCTCTCAATTCATTATTTAATTCCACCACTGCCATAGGCTCTACAAATAATGTAGCACCAGAAGAAGACTGATCATGAACTATTCCAGGAAAATACGCCTTATTTTCTTGTTTTATAGGAACTACATATCTGCCTTCTCTCACTGTCACAATACTATCTTGTAAATATTTTTTATATCTTGCAGAACCAGTAATAGAATTTAATTTATCCTTAATAGATTGATTTTTACCTACTATCTGTCTTCTTATAGATCTAAGTTTAGAACTAGCATTGTCTGAAATTTCGTTTTCATTTATTATTGCATTATTTATTTCTTGTTCTATATTCGTAAAAACTCTTAAATCATCTATTAATCCTTTTATTATGGGATATTTATCCTCATCATCTTCTTTAATTTCTTTCATATACTTTTTTAAACTTCTAGATACCCTTAGGGAATCTGAAACTTTTAACAAAGATCCTGGACTTAATACTCCACCTATATCTACCATTTTTAATTCATGAGATATATCATAAATTCCATATAGTGGAGGATTACCTCTTCTCATTATTAATTCTAAAGCTTCTTCAGTTTCTTCTTGCATTTTCTCTACTTCTACTATTTCTGTTGAAGGATTGATTTTTTTTACTCTTTCCCTACCAAGCTGAGATTCAGCTTTTTCTTCAAGCATTTCTACAATTTTATAGTATTCTAATACTTTTAATGTTTTCTCATTCATTGGATCACCTCGACTTATATAACTCCTCTAAAATAATGACCTCTAGTTATATCATTTTTATTTCTATATTCTTCTAAGAATTTATCAGCATTTGTTTTAGATATGTTTCTATTTGCATAATCATAGTAAACTTCTTGTATTTCTCTTATACTATTTTTTTCAAAAGTAAAATCTAATCTTATTGTATCCACTCCAGCATCATATATTGTATCTAAACTATCTAATATCATCAATGGAACAGAGTTATAAATAGTAGTAAGTCCATTTTCTCTTTCCATATAAAAATCTACATTCATTCTATCTCTTAGTCCATAACCTTTTCTATAAGGACATGAATTACATTTTGAATCATCTTTACAATTCTTTATAATAGACATCGGACAATATTCCATAGTCATTAGTGGTAAATAACCATATCCTATAGTTTCATAAGAATTATAATCTTTATTGATATTTTTAATTTGACCTATATTTAATTCTGGAGACAAAGTTACACTATTTACGCCATGATTTTTTAAAAATTTAGCAGTAAAGCTATTAAATACATTTAATCCTATATCTCCATGGATATTTATATTAAAATTATCTTTTATAGTTTTAAGAGTTCCAATATTAGATACAGAAATCCCATCTAATAGAAGATTGTTTAAATTAATTATTTTTATTAATTCATTTAAATCCTTTTCATAGAGAATTTTACCTGTAGACAAATATACTTCCTTATTTTTAGCTTTAACCTTTGGAATTATTTCATCTAAATCCTCATAAAAATCAATATAAAGTCTGTCTAGCTTTTCTATATCCAATTGTTCAAATTGTTCCCTATTAGATACCTTTATAGATATGCTTTTTTTACTTTTCAAATTACTACCTTTATATTCAAAATGTTTCTTAAGAAAATTTTTATATTGATTGCTGTCTATTTCTTTTCTATTATTAAAGTTTTTTCGTGCTTCATTTAGTTTTTCTATGCCCTTTCTTCTAAGGCTGTTTATTTCACTTAAAGACATAAAGGCTCCATCTTCTAAGTCTATATCTATATTATCTATATAGTATGTGGTATCATTTAATTTAGACAATTGTTCAATTATTCGTTCCTCTGTTAAAGGTAGATTTTTAGCCCTATCTACAATGTCCTTGGATTTTACACTAATATTCCATTGCCCATACTTAATATTAAGTACTGCTGGTTTTCCAATTGAAACTACCATTTTTAAATCTATAGGATATTTAATATTTTCTTCTTGATAGGAGGCTTTAGCTCTTTCTAAAAGCTCATCACTAGCTTTTCCTCTATTACCTGGCTTTTCTATAGATGCAAAATTTCTTCCAAAGTCCCCCAACATAAGTCCCTTTGTAAAATCCCTATTGAATATTTGTAAAATATCCTCTTTGTTTTCTTGACTAATATTTTCCGAACCAAAATCTAAAGCATTTCTATAGTTTTTTACAATGGTGGCAACATATTCCGGACTTTTCATTCTGCCTTCAATTTTTAAAGATACAATACCACTATTTACGATATCTTCAATATAATCTATGGTATTTAAATCTCTTAGACTTAAAATATACTTTTTATCCCATTTATCAGAAATAATATTTTTATTATTATAATCTATTATACTATATGTCATTCTACAAGGCTGAGCACATCTTCCCCTATTGCCAGATCTGCCTCCAATAATGCTACTCATTAAACATTGACCAGAATAAGAAACACATAGGGCACCGTGAATAAAACCTTCTAATTCTATATTTGAATTTTTATATATTTTTTTTACTTTTTCTAAAGATACTTCTCTAGCTAAAACTACTCTCTTTAAACCTAATTCTTCTAAAAACAAAGCTCCTGGCAAATTGTTTATGGTCATTTGTGTACTGCCATGTAGTTCAAAATCAGGAAACATTTCTCCTATCAAATAAATTAATCCTAAATCCTGAAGAATAAGTCCATCTACATCTATTTCATAAAGATATTTAGTAAATTCTAAGGCTTCTTTCATTTCTTTATCATCTATTAATATATTTACAGTTACATATACTTTGACATTTCTAATATGTGCATATTCTACTGCTAATTTTAATTCTTCCAAATCAAAATTATTTGCATATTGTCTAGCACTAAATAATTTTCCTCCTAAATAAACTGCATTGGCACCATTTTGAACGGCTGCATACAAAGCTTCCATACTGCCAACAGGAGCTAATAATTCTATGTTTTTATCTATCACTTATTTATATTTCCTCCTTAGTAAAAATCTTTTTTTCATGTTCATATGTTCTCAATGCTTCTTCTAATTCTTTTTTAATTTCTACTAATTCCATTTGATTTTCAAATATTTTGTCTTGTAATTTTTTTATCATATTTTGACTTTCTTGAAGTTCTCTTTCTCTCAATTCCAAAGTCTGTTCATCTTTTTCTAATGTTTTATTTAGTTCCTCATTTTTTCTTTTAGTAACTAATAGTTCATCTTTGTAATAATTACATTCGTTTTCTAATTTACTAATCTTATTTTTAGCATCTTCTAATTGTCCTAAAAGATTGTCATATTGTTCCATAGGAGCCTTTGCTTGACTTTTTAATGATTTTAATTCCTGACTAGTTCTATATAATTCATCTGTAATATTTAGTGCAGCTAATGTAGCCGCCATAGAACTGCTTAGCTTATCATTTTTATCTACTATTTCTTTGATTTTTTTATCTACATAATTAGCTAAGCCTTTTACATATTCTGGGGTGCCTTCCCCTATTACCGTAAAGTTACGACCATCTATCATTACATCTACTTTGGTTTTTTTTGTCATAACTTACCCTCTCCCTTATTATAATCTTAATATACATATTCTACATAATTCTCTTTTTTCCTTCTTTTTTTGTAAAAAAAGAGTAGAAAAGTCTACTCTTTAAGATCTAAGCTGTGCACCTAAGTATTTTTCTAATTTTTCTATTATATTTTTTTGTATTTCATTTACCTCATTATCCTTTAATGTTCTATCAAAGGATCTATATCTTATTGTAAATGCCACACTCTTCTTTCCAAATTTCAATTGTTCCCCTTCATATATGTCAAATAATTTTACATCTTCTATTAAACCTTCACTATTATCCCATATTAATTTTTCCAATTCTCCAACCATAATATCCTTATCAACTACTACTGCAATATCTCTTGTAATACTTGGATATTTAGGTAGTGGAGTATAAGTTTTCTTTAAACATGCCATTTCTATTATTTTGCTAAAATCTAACTCAGCCATATATACTCTTTTACCTATTTCGAATTTTTCCATAATATCCATATGAATTTCACCAACAATACCTATATACTCATTTTTATACATTATATTAGCTGTTCTATTTGGGTGAAATATAGGATTGTTTTCTTCACGAGTAAATTCTAATTCATTGATACCTATTCTGGACAATAGAATTTCTACTATTTCTTTTATATCATAAAAATCCACATCTCCATACATACCTATATTTAAAACCTTTTTCTCTATAGGCAATTCTTTTATAGGTAATTCCATTGGAAGAAATATGTTTCCTATTTCGTACATAAAACACTCTTCTACTCCATAATTGAAGTTCCTCCCTAGAAGATTTAGCATATTAGAAATTAAAGTTGTTCTCATTACACTATAATCTTCACCTAATGGATTTAATATCTTTATATAATTTCTTAATTCACTATCTTTATCTACATTTAATTTATCATAGGCCTTGGGACTAATAAAAGAATATGTCATAACTTGATTTAATCCTAGGCCTTGAAGTATAGTATTTGCCTTATCTTCTATGACTTTTTCATAGGGCTTATTGCCCCTAGTTAAAACACCTACTAAAGGTTTAGTTTCTATATTGTGAAAACCATATAATCTTCCTATTTCTTCTATTAAATCTACCTCTTCTTCTAAATCTAATCTAAAAGTCGGGACAAATACATCTAAATTATCTTCATCTATATTTACTTTTAAATCCAGTCTTTCTAAATAATTTTTCATATCTTCTAAGGATAAATCTACGCCCAATAATTTATTTACACGATTAGGTCTTAGATGAATTTCTTTTTCATGCTTTATATTTTCATATATATCTATATGGTCTTTAACTACAGTACCTGCTCCTATTTCCTCTATTAATTGACAAACTCTATTAGCTGCAGTTTCACATAAATTAGGATCTATTCCCTTTTCAAATCTAGAGGAAGCCTCTGTCCTTAAAGCTAAATCCTTTGCAGTAAGACGAACAGATTTACTATTAAAATTAGCAGATTCTAATAATATAGTCTTTGTGTTTTCATCTACTTCAGTATCCATTCCCCCCATTACACCTGCAATAGCAATAGGCTCTTTTCCATTTGCTATAACTAAATCTGACGCCTTAAGAGTTCTCTCTTCTTCATCTATGGTTTTAATTGTTTCTCCATTTTCTGCTCTTCTAACTACTATTTTTTTGCTATTTAATTTGTCCAAATCAAAAGCATGAAGTGGTTGCCCATATTCTAGCATTACATAATTTGTAATATCTACCATATTATTGATAGGTCTTACTCCTGCCTCCATTAATCTAGTTTGAAGCCATAGTGGAGATTCCTTAATTTTTACATTCTGAATTACTTTAACATAGTATCTATTACAAAGTTCACTATCTACTTCTATAGTTTCTATATAATTTTCTATATTGTCAACTTCATTTGATATTTCAATACTTGGAATTTGAACTTTCTTATTATATGTTGCAGCAGTTTCCCTTGCCATACCAATGATACTTAAGCAATCTGGTCTATTAGGGGTTATCTCTAATTCTATTATATCATCATGTAATCCTAAAATTTTACTAATATCTTCACCTAATGGGTATTCTTTATCTAAAATAAAAATTCCATCTCTTTGATATTTTGGAATTACATTATCTGAATATCCTAGTTCTTTTAATGAACACAACATGCCATAGGACATTACACCTCTAAAGTCTGTTTCCTGTATTTCTAATCCATTTGGCAACTTTGCACCAATTAAAGCAACAGGTATATAATCCCCTACTTTCAAATTACCTGCTCCTGTTACTATTTGTATTTCTTCTCTGCCAATATCTACCATGGTTACAAATAATTTATCTGCATTTTCATGTTTTTCTAATTTAACAATCTTTCCTACTACTACATTTTCAATACCCCGTTCTAAAGAAATGATAGATTCTACATGGGAACCAGATAAAGTTAGTCTATCTGCCAATAATTTAGAATCTTCATCTATATTTACATATTCTTTCAGCCACTTAATTGGTAAAAGCATCCTTATCCTCCTCAACTAAAATTGTTCTAAAAATCTATTATCATTTTCAAATAATAAACGTATATTATCTATATCATATTTTACCATAGTTATTCTATCAATGCCCATTCCAAAAGCAAAACCACTGTATTTTTCTGGATCTATTCCACAATTTTTAAGTACCTTAGGATGAACCATACCACAGCCTAATAATTCTATATTCCAACCAGTTCCATTGCAAACTGGGCAGCCTTCTCCTCTACATTCAAAACAAGATACATCCACTTCTGCACTTGGCTCTGTAAATGGAAAATAATGAGGCCTAAATCTAGTTTTCATATCTTCGCCAAACAATTCCTTTATAAATATATCGATTGTATGCATTAAATTTGCCATACTAATATTTTCATCTATAACTAAACCTTCTAATTGATGAAACATAGGAGAATGCGTGTCATCTACATCATCAAATCTAAAAGTTCTACCAGCTGAAATTATTCTAATAGGTGGTTTAAGCTCTTTCATAGCCCTTATTTGAACTGGAGATGTATGAGTTCTAAGTAATATATCCTCATTTATATAAAAAGTATCTGATAAATCTCTTGAAGGGTGATTTTCTGGTGAATTTAAAGCATCAAAATTATTTGCTACTGTTTCAATTTCTGGCCCTTCTACTACGCTAAATCCCATACTAATAAATAAGTTTTCTAATTCTTCTATGGTAGATAAAAGAGGATGTGCATGGCCTAATTTCTTTGCATCCTTATTTATCGTAATATCTATTTTTTCTTTTTCTATTTTTTCCCTTTTTAATTCTTCTTTTATTCTTTCACTAACTTTATATAATTCTTCCTCTAATTCCATTCTAATTTCATTGGCCAATTGACCAATAACTGGCCGTTCTTCCTTAGAAAGGTTTCCCATTTCCCTAAGTACTAAAGTAAGTTTTCCCTTTTTCCCCATATATTTTATTCTAAAGTTTTCTAAGCTCTCTAAGCTATTTAAATTTTCCATATTATTTATGGCTTCTTCTCGAATCTGTTTTAGTCTATCTCGCATCACTATACTCCTTTCTATGGATTAATAAAAAATAAGACCTATAACTATAAAGATAGATCGAAATTACCAAACTATTTACTAAATTATAGCATCTATGTTTTCAAATTACAAGAATTATCATATTCGTTGACGCATAGCTTCGTACATTATTATAGATGAAGCTATACCAACATTTAAGGATTCTGCACCTCCAAGTATGGGAATTTTAATTAATTCATCAGCTAAGGAGGATATTGAGTCAGAAACTCCTCTAGATTCATTTCCAATCAATATTATAGATGCATCGTTAAAATCTATTTCATGTATATGCTTTTTGGCTTCTAAAGAAGTAGAATATATTCTATATCCTTGAATCTTTAATTTTTCTATAAATTCTAATTTATTTGATATATGATATATAGGCGTTCTAAATATAGAGCCCATAGTAGAACGAACTACTTTTGGATTATATACATCTACAGATCCAGCTGTTACTATAATTCCATCTATATTAAATGCATCTGCAGTTCTTATTATAGTTCCCATGTTTCCAGGGTCTTGTATTTCTTCTAATAATAATATAAAGGGATTTTTGCTTTTTTCTATTTCTTCAATAGAATTTTTCTTAAATTTTGCAGTAGCCATTATCCATTGAGGAGTTTCAGTATCAGAAATTTCTTTAAATAATTTTGAAGGAACATTTATTAATTTATTATAATTTCTTATCCTGTCAAATAGTTCTTCTCCCCCTCTTATATTTAATAATTCATCAGAATATATTATATCTTCTAAAGGATATTTATTATTTATACATTCTTCCACGATTTTCATACCTTCTATAATGAAAATCTCTTTGCTCCATCTTTCTTTCTTTTTGTATAAAGATTTTATATCCTTAATTTTTACATTTGAAGAACTAGTAATACAAATCATTTTATTCACCGACTCTTTGTTCTATTTTTTCAATATCCTCAGTATTTCCAATTACAACTAAAATATCTCCTTTTAAAATTATATCATCTGCACATGGAGATACATTTATATCTTTGTCCCTTTTTATAGCCATAACATTTATTCCAAATTTAGTAGGAAGTCTTAATTCCTTTAATGATTTATTGACCCATTGTTCTAATGCTGTTATTTCTAATATACTATAATCTGGAGACAACTCGATAAAGTCTAATATATTAGAAGAAACTAGATTATGTGCTACTCTCACTCCCATATCCCTTTCTGGATATATAATTTTATCTGCACCAATTTTAGTTAATACTTTTCCATGAAGACTATCATGGGCTTTTGCAATAACTTTTTTTACTCCTAATTCTTTGGCTATTAATGTCGCCATTATAGAAGCTTGATAATTGGAACCAATACTTACAATTACTACATCAAAATTGCTAATTCCTAATTCCATTAACACATTTTCATCAGATACATCTGCTTGTACAGCATAAGTAACCTCATCTGCAATGTCTTGAATTTTTTCTTCATCCATATCTATAACCATTACTTCATGTCCTAGTTTAAATAAAGTAGTTGCAATAGATGAGCCAAACCTACCACATCCTATGATCATAAATTGTTTCATATATTTTCCTCCTATCCAACAATTATATTTCCTTCACAATGTCTATATAAGGGCTGTTTTTGTTTTTGAGAAAAAGCAAAGGCCATAGTTAAAGGGCCTACCCTCCCTAAATACATTGTTATACTTATTATTACTTTGCCTATACTAGATAAATCTGGGGTTATACCTCGAGTCAAACCTACAGTACCAAAGGCAGATGTGGTTTCAAATAATAAATCTAAAAAACTACCACTTTCTGTTAAGGTTAATACCAGTGAAACAGTCATAACTAAAGCTAAACCAATAGTTGATATGGCTAAAGCTCTGTTTATTACATCTTGATTTATTCTTCTATTAAAAACTGATACATCCTTATTTCCTCTAACTACTGCTATAGTGGTTAAAATAATAGTTCCGAAAGTAGTAGTTTTAATCCCTCCTGCAGTAGAACCTGGGGAACCTCCAATAAACATTAAAATAATTAAAATAAATCCAGTAGTATCATAGAGTTTTGAAATATCAACAGAGTTAAATCCTGCAGTTCTAGATATTACAGATTGAAAAAAAGCTGCTAAAAATTTGTTCCCTGTTGAAAAATTTGCCAAAGTATCTGGATTATCTCTTTCTACTATTAAAATTAAAAACATTCCTGTTATAATTAATATTAAAGTAATTACAATTACAAGTTTTGAATGAAGATGCAATCTTTTAAAGGACTTTTTTTGTGAAATATCAATATATACTGTAAAACCTAAACCTCCTATAATAATTAAAGATGCTATTGTAAAATTAATTAAAAAATCATCCACAAAAGGTACTATACTATTACCTATTATATCAAATCCTGCATTGCAAAAAGCAGATATAGAATGAAATATAGAAAACCATAGGCCTTTAATTATGCCATATTTAGGAATAAATCTAATGGATAATAGTATGGCTCCTATAAATTCTATTAAAAATGTAGAAAAAATTACATATCTAGTCAATCTTATTAAACCAGACATAGTATTTTGATTTAATTGTTCTTTTATTACTAATCTTTCCTTTAGGGTTATCTTTTTCCCCATTAGCATTGCTACTATAGTGGCCATAGTCATAAAACCTAATCCACCCATTTGAATTAAAATAATTATTACTATTTGCCCAAATAATGTCCAATGTTCAGCAGTATTTACAACTACTAAACCTGTAACACATACTGCCGAGG
Source organism: uncultured Clostridiaceae bacterium (assembly GCA_964564325.1). Taxonomy (GTDB): domain Bacteria; phylum Bacillota; class Clostridia; order Tissierellales; family Tepidimicrobiaceae; genus JAAZMA01. The sequence goes on along the minus strand of CAZMBD010000037.1, from coordinate 444 downwards.
CAGAAGTAAATAGAGAATTTATAAATCCTATACTTTGCCCATCTTGAGAAGCTATAGGTAAATTTAAAAGTATGGCTCCTATTAATATTAGTGCACCAAATCCTAGAGCTAAGACCCTAGGTGGGTTTAATTCGATTTTCTTTAAATATTTATAAAATGATATCATGGCAAATCCTCCACAAATATATAGATTTATACCTATATTCTTTGATAAATATATTTATATTATTAATATTAAGAATAAAAAAAGCTCCGTATTCGGAACTTTTTATGCTTCTTTTGCAATTTCAACTAATTTTGAAAAGCCTTCTGGGTCATGTATTGCCATTTCAGATAACATTTTTCTATTAATTTCAATATCAGCTTTTTTCAATCCATTGATGAATGTACTATAATTCATTCCATTTTGTCTAGCAGCTGCATTGATTCTAGAAATCCAAAGTT
>CAZMBD010000036.1:0-20407 GCA_964564325.1 uncultured Clostridiaceae bacterium | reverse complement strand
TTTTCAATAATTTAATATATTAGTGCCGGGTTCAAATGTTTAATTTATCTCTATTAAAAATCTAGAAAATATGATAAAATCATAAGGGCTGATTTTAAAAGAATACATGAAATTAACTGGAGGTGAAATATGAAACGTTTAGGGGAAAAGAACAATTTTTATAAGGAAATGGTAGGCATTGCATTGCCAATTACATTGCAAAATTTAATTGCAAATTCTGTAAATATGTTAGACACTTTGATGATTAGCAGTCTAGGCGAAAAAAGCCTTGCTGCAGTTGGTTTTGCTAATCAGGTGTTTTTTCTATATTCAGTAACTATCTTTGGTATAGTAACAGGTTCTTCTGTTTTTATAGCTCAGTTTTGGGGAAAAAGGGATAGTGAAAATATTAGAAGAGTAATAGGTGTTTCTCTTACTCTTAGTACTATTTTAGGTTTAATTTTCTCTATAGCAGTATTAGTAGCTCCAGATTCTATTATGGGAATTTTTAGTAAGGATTTAGAAGTAATAAACTTAGGTATAGAATATTTAACCATTGTAGTTTTTAGCTATATAATTACTGGAATTAGCTTTACCTTTTCCGTTGCATCGAGAAGTATTGGACAGGCTAAAATGCCCATGATAGTATCTATTATATCTTTTTTAACCAATGCTTTATTTAACTATTTACTTATTTTTGGTAAATTTGGTTTTCCAAGATTAGGCATCAAAGGAGCGGCTTATGGTACTTTAATAGCTAGGATAGTAGAAATATTATTTATACTATATGCAGTGTATTCAGACAGTTTGAGCCCATTAGCAGGTAATATAAAGGAGATGACTAATTGGAATAAAAAATTTCTAAAAAGATATTTTTCTACTACATCTCCAGTAATGATAAATGAGGCCTTATGGTCTTTGGGTAATGTTATGTATTCTATAGCTTATTCAAAAATAGGTACAGAAGCTGCTGCATCAGTTCAAATATTAAATACTGTCTATAATTTATTTATGGTATTTGCAAGGGGAATGGCAAATTCATGTACAGTAATGGTAGGAAATAAAATTGGTGCAGGTGAAGAAGATGTAGCTATTGATTATGCTAATAGATTTTTGAGAATATCAGCTCTTACAGGCTTGGCCCTTGGTGGAGTTTTATATATTGGTTCAGATTTGATTTTAAAGATTTTTAAAAATTTAAGTCCAGGAGTATATGCTACGTCTAAGAAATTATTGACAGTATTGTCTATTTTCTTTTTCTTAAAGGCTATGAATAGTACGTTAATAGTTGGTGTTCTTCGAGGTGGTGGAGATACTAAGTTTTCTATGAAATTGGAAATGGCTGCAGTATGGCTTGTAGGAGTACCTTTGGCTTTTTTAGGTGCTACAGTAATGGAATTGCCAGTGCATTTAGTTTTAGTATTGGTTTACATGGAGGATGTACTAAAAGCTGTTATTGGTATACCAAGAGTCATTTCAAAAAAGTGGGTTAAAAATGTAATTCAAGATATGGATTAATAATGTTTTAAAGTAAAAGAGCCCATGGAAGTATATGTAAGTTCTGAGCTGTTGAATTAGAAAAACAATTGTGGTATATTAAGAATGTATGCTAATTGTGAAATACATCACAAAAGGTCATAATATTATTTGACATACAATTAGTCATTCTTTAACTATTCTTTAATAATTTTTAAAAATATTATATAATAGAAGAGACAATATTTAGTAAGGGAGGAGTATGAATTGTATAAAATTGTTGAGAAAAAAGAACTTGCTCCTAATATCTATTCCATGGATGTTTTGGCTCCAAGGGTAGCAAGCTCTGCACAACCAGGTCAATTTGTAATTGTGATAGCTGACGAAGCAGGGGAAAGAATTCCTCTAACTATTTGCGATTACGATGAAGAAAAAGGAACAGTAAATATAGTTATTCAAGCTATGGGTTGTTCCACTAAAAAAATGGTTAGCTTTGAAGAAGGAGATTATTTCAAAGATTTTGTAGGACCTTTAGGGAAACCTTCAGACTATGTAGATATGGATTTAGAAGAATTGAAAAAACAAAAGTATATATTTATAGCTGGAGGAGTTGGAGCTGCACCTGTATATCCTCAAGTAAGATGGTTCCATGAAAGAGGAATTGATGTAGATGTAATAGTTGGTGCTAAAACTAAAGATTTAGTAATATTAGAAGATAAAATCAGAGATGTAGCAGGTAATCTTTATATTGCAACTGATGATGGTAGCTATGGATTTAATGGTATGGTTACTGCATGTTTAGAAGATTTAGTGAAAAATCAAGGTAAAAAATATGACAGATGCGTTTCTATAGGACCTATGATAATGATGAAATTCGTATCCTTATTAACTGAGAAACTTGAAATTCCAACAGTTGTAAGTCTTAACCCTATTATGGTAGATGGAACAGGAATGTGTGGTGCTTGTAGGGTATCAGTTGGCAATGAAACTAAATTTGCCTGTGTAGATGGACCAGAATTTGATGGACATTTAGTAGATTTTGATGAAGCTTTAAAGAGACAAACTCAATATAAATGTGAAGAATCAGAATTAAATAAAGAATATGAGCACGAATGTCAATGCAAGAAATTAGGCCAAGATGGAGGTGCTAAATAATGGATAGATTTACTAGAGTACCTATTTCAAATCAAGATCCAAAAGTTAGAGCGACAAATTTTGATGAAGTATGTTTAGGTTATACAGAAGAAGAAGCAGTTAAAGAGGCAAAGAGATGTTTACAATGTAAAAAACCTTCTTGTAGACCAAATTGTCCTGTAAATATAAATATACCTGAATTTATAGGTCATATTGCAGAGGGAGAATTTGAAGAGGCTGCACATGCTCTTGCAAAATACACTGCACTTCCAGCAGTTTGTGGAAGGGTTTGCCCACAAGAAACTCAATGTGAAAGCACCTGTGTTTTAGGTAAAAAAGGTGAACCAATAGCTATAGGTAAATTAGAAAGATTTGCTGCAGACTGGGCTAGAGAGCATAATATAAATGTAGGTAAGACTAAAGAAAAAAATGGATATAAAGTAGCAGTAATAGGATCAGGTCCAGCAGGAGTTACTTGTGCTGGAGATTTAGCTAAGGAAGGCTATGATGTAACTATATTTGAAGCATTACACGAATCAGGTGGAGTATTAATATATGGAATTCCAGAATTTAGACTTCCTAAAGAAAAAGTAGTTAAGCCTGAAATAGAGAACTTAAAGAAACTTGGAGTAAAGATTGAAAATAATGTAATCGTTGGTAGAACCGTAACCATAGATGATTTAATAGAAAAAGAAGGTTTCCATGCAGTATTTGTAGGTTCAGGTGCTGGACTTCCAATGTTTATGGGAATTCCTGGAGAAAACCTAAATGGCGTATTCTCTGCAAACGAATTCTTAACTAGAAATAATCTAATGAAAGCATTTAGAGAAGATTATGATACGCCTATAAAAGTAGGTGAAAAAGTAGCAGTTATTGGTGGAGGAAATGTTGCCATGGACGCTGCTAGAACTGCTTTAAGACTTGGTGCAGAAGTATGGATAGTATATAGAAGAACTGAAGAAGAACTTCCAGCTAGAGTAGAAGAAGTACACCACGCAATGGAAGAAGGAGTTAAGTTTGAATTCTTGACATCACCTGTAGAAATAATAGGTAATGAAGATGGCTGGGTAAAAGCAATCAAATGCCAAAGAATGGAATTAGGAGAACCTGATGCATCTGGCAGAAGAAGGCCAATACCTATTGAAGGTTCTGAATTTGAATTTGATGTAGATACAGTAATAATGGCATTAGGTACTTCACCAAATCCACTTATACCATCTACTACAGAAGGATTAGAAGTAAATAAACGCAAATGTATTGTAGCAGATGAAGTTGGACAAACTTCCAGAGAAGGAGTATTTGCTGGTGGGGACGCAGTAACTGGATCCGCTACAGTAATACTAGCCATGGGTGCAGGTAAAGAAGCTGCTCAAGGTATAGATAAATATATAAAAGAAAAATACGAAAAGTAATTTTAAAATAACTTACAATTTCGGGGACTGTCCCTAAAATTGTAAGTTATTTTTTATTTTGATTTATTTTAAATTTATGCTATAATATTTAGAGTGTCGAAATTATTTCCAAGAGGTGGTTATTTTATGGAGGAGGCCTATAGTAATAAAAAGGATAAAAAGGTAATAAGGGAAACAGTCCTTAAAACAACATGGCCAGTTTTAATAGAGGTATTTTTAGGCAATTTATTTGGCATGGTGGATATGATGATGCTAGGTAGAATTGCTAATTCAGGGGAAGCTGCTGCATCAATTGCAGCTGTAGGAGTGACAAATCAAGTAGTATTCATTGCACTATCACTAGTTCAATCCTTAAATGTAGGTGCCACAGCTATGGTGGCTAGATATGTAGGAGCTAAAAGAGAGGATAGAATAGAATCTGTAGTAAGACATGTGATAATACTTACACAAGTTTTATTGGTATTACCTATATTTATATTAGGACTAAAGTATACAGAGCAAATAATGGGATTTTTAGGTGCCCATGAAGACACTCTAATGTATGGAAAGAATTATTTTAAAGTGATAATAATTGGGTTGATTTTTCAAGCCTTTAATTTTTCTATATATGCAGTTCTTAGAGGATCAGGAGATACTAAAACTCCTATGAATATTAATTTAAAGGTAAATTCTTTAAATGTAATTGGAAATGCAGTACTTATATATGGTCTACTTGGTTTTCCAAAGTTGGGGGTTACTGGAGCAGCAATTTCTACAAGTATGTCTCAACTTATTGCATCTATAATGTTAATTAGACATATAGTTAAAGGGAATACTATTATAAATATTAATTTAAAAAATAGATTTAAATTTGATAAGGATATAATGTACAATTTAATCCATATTGGAATTCCAGCTGCTTTAGAGCAAGTAGCTTTTAGAGTAGGAATACTTATTTTTGTACGTCTAGTTTCATCTTTAGGAACAGTGGCTTTTGCTACTCATCAAATATGTTTAAATATACTAAGTCTTTCATTTACACCAGGGCAAGCTTTTGGTATAGCAGCATCTTCTTTAACAGGAAGAAGCTTAGGAGCTAATGATTCAGATTTAGCAGAGGAGTATATTAAAACTTGTCGTAGAATTGGTGCTATTATAGCTGGAAGTGTAGGAGTTATATTTTTCTTTTTTGGTTCATATATTGCTAGTTTATATACAAAAAATCCAGAAGTAATAAAAGAAGCCTCAAAAATACTTAAAATAATGGCATTTGTACAACCATTCCAATGCTCACAATTAATCACAGCAGGAGGCTTAAGAGGTGCAGGAGATACAGTATGGACTTTAGTTGCTATATTTTTCTCCGTATTGGTAGTTAGAGTAGTATTAGCCTATTTATTTATAAAAGTATTAAATTTAGGACTAATAGGAGCATGGTATGCCATGTTCTCAGACCAATTAGTAAGATGGGCCTTAATAAAATTGAGATTTAAGACAAATAAGTGGAAATATATAAACATAAGATAAATAAGTTCACTTTTACAAGCCTGGCTTGTAAAAGTGAACTTATTTTAGGAAATTATATTTTTAGCAAAATTTTCAGCTTTTTTCTCAATATTAGGTACCTTTTTTATGGTACCTTTATCATTGGCAGTGGCCAATAAGGAAAAGTAAGGTGGTAATCTAAAGGTTTTATTTATATTTAGACTACTTATTAATTGTTTGGCTAGTGCATCTCCACCAGAGTGACCAGAGACTATAATGGCAAATATATATTTATCATAAAACTTTGTTTTTCTAAATAATGCAGTAAGCCTATTTATCAATGCCACAATATTTGCTCCTATCATATCATTATAATTAGGGCAGATAAATATAATGATATCGGATTCTAATATGGCTGGATATACTTCTTCTACAATTATACCACCATAAAAACATTTCTCTTCACTACCATAATGTTTACAAGTTTTATAGGGGCAGCCTCTACAATCTAGAATATTTCCATTGCCTACATTTATTTCATGAATATCCATATTTAAATGTTTTTTCACCATATCCCATAAGGTCAGGGTATTAGAGGTAGCCCTATTACTAGAATGAAGTGCTAATATTTTAGGATTTTCTTTTTTCTCTATATTATCATTAATGAATCTCTCACCTAAATCTCTACATAGTTTAAAACAAATTTCCTCTAATGGCATATTATAAACCTTTTTTAAGGCTATAAAATTATCCAAATTTCCTGTGGCTTCCACCATAGGTCTACCAATAAATCTACAGCCTAATAGATTAGATTTATATATTATGGATTGAGCATAAGTTTTAGTAAACATTTGATAATTGCTATGGATTAAAACTATGCCACTAGAGTCTAAAAGTGAATCATATCCTTTTAAGAATAATGAGTTAAATATATCATTTAAATTGCTACTTTCCCCTGTTATAGGCAGTTCTACTGCAAATATTATTTTTTTATTTTTTAAATTTGGTAGTTCATTTACATTTCTAATAATCTTATATTGAATATCTCCTAAGGCATTATATATCATTTTATTCAAAAAAGAAGAAGGTTCTTCTGGAAGAATTAAACAATATTCTGTCATATAATATTCACAAGCCTTTCATAGGTATTATTTATTTTATCAAATAATATTTTTGGCAGATTTAATTGTTCGATTTCTATGTGATTATTTTTTAATCGACATTTAGAGCCTATATAGGCTTCACCCATATAGGTAGAGCCATAGAACCAATCTTCTTTAATTGTTGCAATTATAGATAATGCACCAGAAGATAGACTAGGAGCTACATAGGGTTTAAAGCCTAGTGAGCGGACTTCTTTATTGGCATTTATTGTTTTTTCTGTTAGATAATTTGACAATTCTTCATTATAATTTTCTATGCTATTGGCTATAATAAGACCTTCGCCATGGGGGCCAAAGGCTCTTCCTTCCTCTAAATAATGAAGAGATTCTTTAGATTTTTCTGCATAATAACAGGCTCTTCCATTCATAACTCCTAGACCATATCCTATAATTTGATTTGGAGCTAATCCTTGAAAATCTAAATTTCCATTCTCATCTTTATTGCTTTCTAAAAAAGTTACTTTACATAATAAATCTACTGGATCTGATACTACTGCAAATATACCTTTAAAGCCTTCTTTACGGGCCAATATTGCATATTCCTTTATAATTTCTGAATTAGAGTTAAATTGGGCCATTCGTACATCTTGTACCTGACTTCCTACTGGTGGTATTCCCTTTGAAGCACAGAATATAAACATATCGCAATTAAATAAATCATTTTCATCTATAGCATATACTGGTGGGAAGGTTTTTTCATTAAAGGGCCTTCTAATTTGATTTAATTCATATTCCCAGCGTTTTAATCTATTTGCATTTCTATCGTAAATACCTATACTTTCTATACAATCATCACCTAATAACCTTAATCCTATGGCCAAAGTACTTCCCACATCTCCCAGTGCCAATAAATTTACTTTCCATTTTGTATGTCGTTCCAGGTTCAATACTCTTTGCCAATTCGGATATTCAGTATTTAATGATATTACTAAATTTTGATTAATTTTTTCCATTATCCAATTAGGTATTTTACCTGAGTATTTTTTACTATCTAAAAGTAATAAATGGACATTTTCTTCTCTATTAAATAATAGGGAAGGGTGATTGATTAAAAAACTTTCTCTAGATTTTAGTGGTTCTATTTTATTTAAGAAATATAGTTTACCCTGATGATTTTTAGCTTCAAATTCACCAATAGTTTTAAAATTTTCATATGAATTAATAGAAAAGAAATAGTTGTCTTTATATCTATAATAATTAAACACAATATCCCTACTTTCTAAAATATGATTCTTTATCTTTGTGAATTATATTTTTTATTCTAGTTAAATGTTCTAAATCTCCTTTTAGGCAAACTGAGGTTTTTTGATTTTCATAGTAGTCCATGGATTTATAGGTATCAGGTCTTCGTGGGGAAGATAGTACTTCACCTAAATTTCTTATTATTAAATTTTTTTCATTAATATCCTGATATACCTTTTCTATTATCATAAATATTTCTATGGCATTTATTAAACAGGTTTCTGATAATTTATATATGGCTTCTGCAGAAGTTCTTTTTATAAAAGAAGGTGATGCATATGGAAGTATTAAATTTATACTAGGAATTAAACTATCTTGTTCACTTCCCTCTCTATAAACCATATCTCCGCCAATAAATGGATATTGGGAAGATTCATTAAACCAAAGTTTTAAATTAGGTATAAAATAAGCTGCATCTACATCTAAATTTTTAATATCTCCAATTTCTTTACCACGACCTGTAAGTATTCCAACTATAATTTTATTTATATCTATATTAGCAGTTTTTAATATAGGTTCTATTACATTTAGCCTATAGCCTTTATGTAGTAAATCATCTACCAAAATCATAGGTCTATTAAAGGAATAAAATACTTTAGCTTGATTTTCTAGGCTTAAATAATTTGGATAGGCTGCAATAGTAAAGTTGGTAATTTCTGGATCAAACATTTTTTCAGTATGCATGGTTTTAGTTACTGTATTTGGTAAAATAGTGCTATTTAATATGGAACCAAAGGGTACACAAATATTTGGGCCTAAAGTTCTTACTTTTCCTTGAGTTATTGGGACTTTATTAGCATCACAAATTTTTTGTATTAATTTACTATAAATCATATCTCTATTAAAAGATATTAATAATTCTCCAGGATATAGATTAGATAAAGCTTTTTTTAAATTTTTTCTAGTTTTTCTAATAACTTCTTGTATTTCTGAATTTGTATCAAAAGGTGGTTTTAATAAATTTTCCAAATCTTGATTTAATGTTATAGGATTATTCATATCTACTATAAATATAGGACTATTATTGTATTTAAAAGGAGTTTCTATAAAACCTTGAATTTTTAAGTTTTCTTCCAAATCCTTTAGATTTTTATAGCTTAAGGAATTTTTAAATATGGCATAATTATAATCAGATATTAAAGAGTAAGCTAAGGTTTCATTTAAAACTGTTTCTATTAGATAATCATCTGTATATTTAGTATATAAGCCCGATAAAACCACTAATTTACCTTTAGAATGAATTCTTAAGTATTCTGTAATATCCCTATTTTTAAATTCCTCAAATAACATACTGGAGCGAACCCAATAAAATGTAGAAAATCCAAGTATAGAATTATCTCTTACATCTCTTACCAATAAAATTTTATGGTCTAATTTTTCCCTTAATTTATAAAGTGATTTTGTAGATATTTCATGGCCAAATTCTTTTTCTAAATATTTTATGAAATTATCATCTAAATTCTCTACAATTTCTATTTCTATGGTTTTAGTTTGAACTAAGGATTTATATTGTGGTTCTCTTAAATATAAACCATATTTATAAATATATTGTTGTGCTAGTGGATCAATTTGTTTGGAAATATCCCTATTTAAATCTATATAATTTCTAATTTGAGTAGATGATATATCTTCATATTGAGGTGGTAGAGTTAAAAACAAAATTTCATCTTTAAGATTTCTAAATCTTTTTTCCAAAATTAAATCATCATTTTCTCTAGACTGTTTGGATTTTCTATCAAATATTATATGTGGCAATTTATTTAAAAAACCATCTCTCTCATAGGCAGAAGCATTGACCAATACATCTGTACCTACTACCATATATACTTTTCTATTTAAAAACAAATCCTTTAATTTTAGCAAATCTTCATCATTACTAATATTAATAGGATATTCGCTAGGGAATAGAAAAATATCTCTCTCATGGGCAATAGTCATATTTATGATATCTCTTCTAAATTTATGAGGCTGAGTTCTTTTGGACCATGAAAATTCATCTACGGCCAAATATACTTCAAAACCTAAGTTTCTAATTTCTAAGGCTATTTCCTTATGACTTAGAGAAAAGGGGTCAAAGGATCCAGGGAAAAATGCCACTTTGTCTTTGCTAGGCATTTTAATTGGGCCATAATAGAACTCATAATCTAATATAAATCTATAAACATGGTTCAAAGAGGCAGAGTTATTTAAAAATAAAAATCTATCCTCTTCTTTTAATGGAAGCAAGGTAAACATTTTCTTGCCCATTAATGAAAATATATAGCATTTTTCCTTTAATAAAAGTTTGTCAGAATTAAATATCTGGCTACCAATTATCCTAAAGGCCTCTGTTTTAATTTCTTTATCATAGGAAGCCATACCACTTAATAATATACCTAATAGACGATAAAATCTTTCTTCATAAGCTTTTTCACCTTCTTTAAATCTGTCTTTATATTTAGGATAATTTTCTATACATATTCCAGTGGTTTTTAAAAGCAAAAATACTATTTGAGTATTGGATTGTTTAATTTTTTCTTCAAAGTCGTCAATTACTTCATCTAATTCAGTAGGTTGCAGATATAGAATTAATTGACCTAGATAATCTGGAATATATTTAGTAAATTGATAGTTCTGCATTTCCAATGCTCTTAAAAGTTCTACAGCTATTTCATTTCTTTCTTCTAGAGATAAAAATTCAAATATATTTAAAAGGGTATGTCCAGCATAGTTTCTGACTTTTTCTACAGCAGATACTTTTAATAAATTGCAAAAGTGCATACCAGTATGAAGTCCTGTAGTACTAGGGGATTTCTTCACTTGATCATATAAAATATCTATATTTACCTTTTTATTCATCCAGTCTGTAGCAGTTTTAAGATTTTTTAAGAATATTTCCGAAACATTTTCTTCATCTTTTTTATAATTGTTTTGAAGTGTTTTTAAAGTATCTGATTGCATATTTAATTTATTTGCAATTTTATATTTTAAATAATTTTCAGCTGGAGATATGGAAGCTTCAATATTTTCTAAAATCCAATTATTAAGCATAGATTTAAAATAGGCATTATTCCAAAGTTCCATATATATTTCATCTATAATATCTAAAGTAGTAAGCCTAATTTCTAAGAAACTAGAATTTAATTGGTTTATAATATAATTGTGATAGTTTTTTAAATGTTTTTCATTTAAATAATATATGGGGATATATTTTATAGTTTGAGATAAATACAGCTGGCCTATTGGAGAAATATTTTCATAATCATTATAATATTTTATTAGTACATTGGCATATTTTTCATAATTTTCTACATTTGAATTATAAAATAATGATTTTACTATGGTTTTTAAATTATATTGCCATTCAATTACTGATTCTTCTATTTTATGGTTGGGATATAGTATATAGTTTAATAAATTATCTAATAGAATATTACTAGTAGTTTTTGGCTTTATTCTGTCTATGGATTTAGGAATTTCTTTTCTGTATTCTTCATCATATTGACTAATTAGAATTCCTATTAATTCAGCAGCTTCTTTCCTAATATCTTCTTCTTTATGAAACAATAAATCTACCATAAAATATAGTGTAGTCATTTTCTGTTTTTGAGTTAAGTAAGTAGAATATTCCTTGAAAATTTGTAGATATAGTCTAAGTTTTCTCCAATTATATTCAGAACGAGCTGCTTCTAATATATAATTAAAGGAATTATCATCCATAAGTTTTGCCATTAAATCAATATTGTGTTCTATGGCAAAGTATTTTAAATTATCTACAATTTCTTCACTTTCCATTAAGGAAAAAGGCTTATCTGTTACTATAGGATTAAGACCTTTACTTAAAGTAGTATCTACCCCAAGACTTATCATAAAGTCTTCGAAATCTTTTAGTTTTCTATATACTTTTTCATATCTTTTTTCTTTTTTATAATCTAAATTATCCAGTTTATTTAAAATAATATCATAGGCATCTTCTAAGGTATAAATATGCATTTTATATTGGCTATCTTCTATTTTGTTTTTTACCCTAAAATCTGCATAAATTAATACTAAAGATTCTAGAGGTAAGTTTTCTAATTCTAAATCCCAAGTAGAGTGATTAGTAGCAATATGGCCTATTTTTTCTGCATTAAATCTATTAAACCATTCTTCTGTATAGTAATAGTGAAGATAAGGTACTCTATGTTTTTCTTCTTTCATAACACCATATTTACCTATGTCATGTCCAAGACTAGAACCTGCTACAATTCCTAAATCTATAGGCAAATCTAAGAATTTTAATTGTCTAGCTATATTCAAGCTTAAATGATTGACTCCTACCACATGGTCTATGGTATTATGTTCTGTAAGACTTAAATCTAATTTCATAAGTTCATATATCCAATTATCTAAAAAGGCATTTTTGAAGTTTAAATACTCCCTTAGATATTTAGTGCCTTTTTCTTCTTTTTCATCTAAAAAAGATATTGGATATTTATATAAGAAATTATTTTCATCATAGTTTTTTTCATATTTAGAAAAAATTCTAAGTAAATTTAAGTAAAATAGGACTAAGGGTTCTAGGCCTTCGTCAAATTTCCTATTATTTTTTTCTGGAAAAGATAGTTGAAGTGTCCAATCATATATATATTCTAACCATTCTATTTCTGACATATCCCAATGTTTATTATACAATGGATACAATAATTCTATTAGGGATAAGGCATTATATTTATTTTTTAATACTATTTCACCTAGATAATTTTGAAAATCATTTTTGTTTACAATTTTTAACAAATCTTTATTATAAAATTTTAGATAATCTTTATCTATTTCTTCTAGTATTAATTGGTATATTTCTTTATGATTTTTTATCATAAAATCCTCCTTTTTACTTCTTCACCAGTAGGAGTTGCTGCTACACCACCTAGGGCAGTTTCTTTTAAGGATTCGGGCATGGATTTGCCTACTTTGTACATAGCTTCTACTACTTCATCAAAGGGTACCATGGATTTTACACCTGCCATAGCTAAATCTGCAGATACTAGTGCATTTATTACACCAGAGGCATTTCGTAAAGCACATGGGAATTCTACAAGTCCTGCTATTGGGTCGCATACCAATCCCATAATATTTAATAATGCAAAAGAAGCAGCATGTAAAGAAGTTTCAGGACTTCCACCTATCATTTCTACAATAGCTGCAGCAGCCATAGACGCAGCGGCACCACATTCTGCTTGACATCCACCTTCGGCACCAGAGATAGTTGCATTTTTGGCTATTATCTCTCCAACTCCTCCAGCAGTAAATAGTCCGCAAATCATATCCTTTTCAGATAGATTATATTTTTCTGAAATTGTAACTATAGCACTAGGTAGTATCCCAGAAGCTCCTGCTGTAGGTGCAGCTACAATTCTTCCCATAGATGCATTTACTTCTGAAGTAGATAATGCCTTTGCCATAGCTGAGTTTATTAAATCTCCACAAATAGTATTTCCACTATTTTTATAATCTTCTACTTTTTTAGCATCTCCGCCAGTAAGCCTAGATACAGAGATTACTTCTCTATTAAGCGCAGTATTAGAAGAGTTAATCATAGTGTTTAGAACTTCTTTCATAGTATTCATCAAATCTTCATAGGAGATATTATTTTCAGACATTTCCTTTTCAATGACAATTTCAGAGATTTTTTTATTTTGCTCATTACATAATTTTATTAATTCATTACCCTTATTAAACATATTCTACCTCCCAATTGGATTAATTCCCTTAATATAAATAATTTCATCTAATTCAGCAATTTTATTTATTACAAAGTCCTCTATAGGACTATCAATTTCTATAACCATAGTAGCAATTTTTCTCTCTCTAGTAACTTTCATAGTGGCTATATTAATATCTTCACTAGAAAGAATAGAGCTAATTCTACTAATAGAACCTTTCTGATCTTTATATCTAATTAATATGGTAGGATAATTTCCTGAAAACTGGATTTCATCTCCATTTAAATTGGTAATTAGAATATTACCTCCCCCAATAGAGGAACCAATTAAAAAGAAATCTTCTTTGTCCTCATAATGAAAGATGATTTTAACAGTATTAGGGTGTTCATAACCTAAATCTGTTTCTATAAATTCAATATTTATACCTTTTTCTTTAGCAATATTTAAGGAATCCTTTATTCTTTCATCAGAAGGTTCCATACCAAGTATACCAGCTACCAATGCTCTATCAGTTCCGTGGCCTTTGTAGGTTTTAGCAAAGGAACCATGGAGATAGAAGGTAACTCCACTAAAAGATTTATCTGCAATTTCTCGTCCAATTTTACCGAGTCTAGCAGCTCCTGCAGTATGGGAACTGGAGGGGCCAATCATAATGGGGCCCAATATATCAAAAACTCCATAATTTTTCATATTTATCATCCTTTCCTTTGTCCTATTAATTTTAGCATTTAATTAAAAATTTGGCAATAAAAAAGGATATTATCCCCCAAGGGTAATATCCTGATTATCATACCATTTTAGTGCATTGTAAAAATGTTCTTTTTTAAAATCAGGCCAATAATCATCAACTACATAAAAATCTGCATATACAGATTGAATTGGAGGGAAACCACTAAGTCTTCTCCTACCACCCCAACGAATAATTAGATCTACTCTAGAGATTTCTTTGGATCTAATCTGATTTATAACATCAGAGTCTTGTTCTTCTTTGGAAATATAATCTCTTAAATCCCATTGCCAACCGTAGTTTACAAGAAAATTTACTTTGATTCTACCATTTCCAAAGACTTGCCTTTTAAAGGTAAATGGGATTAGAGCTTTGGGAAACATATCTGAACTAGTATTTCCTACTACTAATAATTCTGCATTTTCTTTTGCTAAAAGTTTTACTGCATCTACGCAGGCTTGAGTAAAGGCAAGTCTTTGAACTTTTGGCCTTTTAGTATTATCCATTGTAAAACCATAATATGTAATTTCTTCTATTCCTACTTCTTCACATAGTTTAAATAGTTCAAGTCCTGGAGCTAAACCTCTATCATAGCCTTTTTCTTTAGTCAATCCATTTTCTTCGGCCCATCTTCTATTTCCATCTGGGATAATCCCTATATGTTTAGGTGTTCGCATATTTATTCCTCCTAAAGTTTATTAATATATATTATTTCCAATTTTATCTATAAAATTCAATAAAAAAATGGAGCACTTTTAAGTGTCCATTTTATTTTTTATTAGCTTGATTTATTATTATATAAATACCAAAGATAATGAATAATATTGGCCAGTATTTACCTATATCCATAATCTTAAATGCAAATTGGGGCCATATAACCTTTGTTAACATTATTCCACCAACAACTATTAATGCAATACCTATGAAAATAGCAGTATTACTAGTATTTACACTAGAATCTTCATCTTGGTAAATTACGCCATCATCTTCAGGGATTATCAATGCACAAACTAAATAAGCTAAAAAACCTGGGCCACCAGGCATAAAAGCTAATAATACCCAAATTATACGGATTACCACAGGATCAATATTAAAATATTCTCCTATTCCCCCACAAACACCAGCTATGATTCTGTCTGAGCTGGAACGCTTTAGTTTTTTATTCATCTAAACACCTCCTAGTAGATATATAATATCAGATTTTTATCAAAAATAGAACAGAAACCATTGATAATATTATTCACAATAGTTAAAGATTGTGATAATATTAATTTGTATAGAATAAATTTGGAGGGTCATTATGTATAATGTATTTTCATTAGTATTTAAATATATTTTCATAGTAATAATATATTTATTTATATTAAGTATAATTAGATTAATATATTTAGATATAAGGGGCATATCACAAGAAATTTCAGATAGTGGTAGATATTTAAAACTTATAAATAGAAAAGATTCACTTCCCTTTAATGTAAAGGAACATTATCTATTGAAAGGTGAAATTACCCTTGGCCGTAGCAATAATAATAGAATTGTATTAAAAGATCCATATATTTCAAAAAATCACTTGAAGATTGCAGAGGATGAGGGAGATTTTTATCTGGTGGATTTAGGTTCTGCCAATGGAACTTATCTCAATGGAGAAAAAATATTAGATGTGGTAAAACTTAAAAATGGAGATAGGATCAGAGTAGGGCAAGTAGAGTTTTTATATGTAGATAGAGAGTAGGAGAACATTATGTTAAATAAAAAAACTAGCTATAAACGGCCTAGAAATTTATTGTTTTTATTTGAATTAATGGCCTTAGTACTTTTATTCGTATATGATAGAGAAAATTTAGATAAGTTTACAATTATATCTGGATTATCCTTAATACTTATGATTTATATTTCAAATTTTTTATTACTTAGAATATCTACTGGAGATAATTATATATTTTTAATAACTACAATGCTTTTGAGTATTGGAGTTATAATGATATATAGGATAAATCCAGGATTAGGCATGAGACAAGTAATATGGATAGGTATAGGGATATTGATGTTTTTTTTAAGCTATTTTGTAGTAAAAAATATTAAAGGTTGGAGGGACTGGACTAATATTTACTTTATAGCTTCTGTAATACTATTTGTTTCAACACTTTTATTTGGGACTACTAAAAAAGGCTCTACCAATTGGCTTAAAATAGGTAGATTTAGTTTTCAACCTACGGAAATAATTAAATTACTTTTAATTTTTTTAATAGCATCCTATTATGCAAATTATGAAAAGTATAAGGAGAAAAAATATGGTTCCTATTATTTAACTGGAATTGTATATTTATTTATTGGATTTTTATTTTTACAAAAAGATTTAGGTACAGCTTTAATTTTTTATGCTATATTTATAGCACTTCAATTTATTTATGAGGAAAATAGAAGCTTAATACTCTGTAATATATTAATTTTTGTAGCAGCTGGAATAGCAGGTATTTTCTTATTTGATCATGTTAAAATTAGATTTCAAATATGGTTAAATCCTTGGAAATATATAGATAATAAAGGTTATCAAATAACGCAGTCTTTATTTGCCATTGCCACAGGGGGATTTTTTGGTACAGGAATTGGTTTAGGGCATCCAGATTTTATACCTGAAGTATATACGGATTTTATATTTTCTGCCATATGCGAAGAAATGGGAGTATTTGCTGGAATGGGTGTTATAATGTTATTTTTAATTTTAGTCTATAGAGGATTTAAAATCGCTATTTCCCAAGGAGATAAATTTTTTAGAATAGTAGCATTAGGTATAAGTATATTATTCGGAATTCAATCCTTTATTATTTTCGGTGGAGTTTTAAAATTAATTCCACTAACGGGTATTACTATACCCTTTGTTTCTTATGGAGGCAGTTCTATGTTATCTAGTTTTATAGCCTTAGGAATATTACAAGTGGCATCAGAAGAACTAGATTAGGAGAGGATAAATATGGACAAGGAATTAAAAAGGACAATTATTGTATTGTCTGCAATATGTTTATTATTTGTAGTTTTAATAGTTTATTTATCTTTTTTCCAAATGTTTAAGGCGGAAAAGGTGGCAAATAATAGCTATAATAAACGATTGTGGATAAATGAAGAAAAAATATTAAGAGGCTCTATTATAGATAGAAATGGTAAGATATTGGCTTATAGTGAAAAAGAAGGGGAAATTTATAAAAGATTTTATAATTATGGGAATCTTTATAGTCATATTATAGGCTATAGTTATAGAGAATATGGGAAAGTGGGTTTAGAATTAGAGTATAATAATTTATTATTGAATATATCTGAAAATACTACTTTAAACGAATTGAAAAATATAGTAATTCCAAACACAGAGGGAAATACATTAAAACTTACTTTAGATCATCATCTTCAAGAATATACTAGAGAGCAATTAAAAGGGAAAAAAGGTGCTATAGTTGCTATGAATCCTAGCACTGGAGAAATATATTCTATGGTAAGTATGCCAGATTTTAATTCTAGTACATTAAGGGAAAACTGGAATAATATAATGGAGGATGAGGATAGTCCTTTTTTAAATAGGGCTACATCAGGATTATATACACCAGGTTCTAGTTTTAAAGTATTGACTACTATAGCTATATTGGATTCTCCAAATGTGGATAAGGAATATAACTGCAAAGGTAGTACTAAAATAGATGGCTATGTGCTTAAGGATTATAGTGGAAAGCCTCATGGTCAAATGAATTTAGAAAATGCTTTAGTGAAATCCTGCAATACTTATTTTGCAGAAAAGGGAGTAGAAGTAGGTAAAGATAAACTAGGAGAAGTATTAGATAGATTTATGATAAATAAAAATATTCCTTTTGATTTACCTACTCAAAAATCCACATTTCCCTATAAAGAAAATTTAGGAAAGACAGATATAGCTGCAGCAAGTATTGGACAGGGAAAGGTTTTAGTAACTCCACTTAATATGGCTATGGTAGCATCAGGGATAGCTAATAAGGGAGAAGTAATGAAACCTATATTAGCAAAGGAAGCTATATCTCCAGATGGTAAGATAATTAAAACTAACCATCCAGAAGTATTATCTAAGGCCACAGATGTTTTTACTGCTAATGAAGTAAAGAATATGATGGTAGAAGTAGTCAAAAGAGGAACAGGAACCAATGCAGCTATAAAAAATGTAAGAGTAGCTGGTAAAACAGGTACTGCTGAAAATCCTTCAGGAAAGACACATGCTTGGTTTATAGGTTTTGCTCCTGCAGATGATCCACAAATTGCCATAGCAGTTGTATTAGAGGAAGATGGTAGTACTGGTGGAAAAACAGCAGCACCTATTGCAAGAAATATTATATTAGAAGCATTAAATACTATTGAATAAGGAGGAATTATTTATGGCAAATGAGAAAAAAGTGTTTAGATCAAGAGAAGAGATTCCAGTGGAATATACTTGGGATTTGGAATCTATGTACAAGGATCAAAAAGCTTGGGAAGAAGATTTAAACAAGGTTTTTGAATTAGCTGAAGAATATCCTAAATATGAAGGCAAAGTAATAGAAAGTGGGGAAAACTTATTAAATGCAATTCGTGATATGAATGAATTATATAGAATTGTATCTAAAGTTTATTCCTATTCCAGTATGAAATTAGATGAAGATACTAGAGTAGGAAGTTCTCAAGAAATGTCTAGTAAAGCATTATCTGCCTTTGTAAAGGTAAATGAAAAAACTTCATTTTTAACACCAGAAATACTCCAAATAGAGGTGGATACACTTAATAAATATTATGAAGAAGTAGATGGGCTGAAATTATATAAACAAGCACTAGATGAAATATTAAGACAAAAGGATCATGTGCTTTCTGCTAGAGAGGAATATCTTTTAGCTCAAATGGGAGAGGTAGCTGAAGCATCACAAAATATATATTCTATGTTGAACAATGCAGATATAAAGTTCCCAACCATTAAAGATGAAGAAGGAAAAGAAGTAGAAATAACTCAAGGGAATTTCATTCCTTTAATGGAAAGCAAAGATAGAGATGTAAGAAAAAACGCTTTTGAAGGTTTATACCATACTTACAAGAGTTTTGAAAACACCTTTGCACAAACTTTAAATGGAAATATTAAGACAAATATTTTCAATGCAAAAGTTAGAAATTATCCATCTAGTATAGAGGCTTCTTTAGATAGAAATAATGTACCAGTTTCAGTATATGATAATTTGCTTAATTCTATCCATGATAATTTAGATAGTATGTATAAATACATGGATATAAGAAAAAGAGCATTGGGAGTAGATAAACTTCATATGTATGATATATATACTCCAATAGTTAAAGATGTAGATATTAATATTAGCTATGAAGAAGCTCAAAAATTAATCTTAGAGGGACTTAGTCCATTAGGAGATGATTATAGAAAAATATTAGAAGAAGGCTTTAATAATCGCTGGATAGATGTATATGAAAATCCAGGAAAAAGATCAGGCGCTTATTCTGGTGGATGCTATGATTCTAAACCTTTTATACTAACTAGTTATCACAATACATTAGACAGTGTATTTACTGTTGCTCATGAACTTGGTCATTCAATTCACTCTTATTTAACTAGAAAGAATCAACCTTTTGTATATGGAAGCTATAGTATATTTGTTGCAGAAGTAGCTTCTACTACTAATGAGGCACTATTATTAAATTATTTATTAAAAAATGTAGAAGACGAAGGGAAAAAATTATATTTATTAAATCATTATTTAGAAATGTTTAGGACTACAGTATTTAGACAAGCAATGTTTGCAGAATTTGAAAGGGAAATATATAAATATGCAGAAGAAGGTGGAGCATTAACAGCAGATTATTTATCTGAAGTTTATAGAAAATTAAATGAAAGATACTATGGACCAACTATGATAATAGATGATGAAATAGCTATGGAATGGGCTAGAATACCTCATTTCTATTATAATTTCTATGTATTCCAATATGCCACAGGATTTTCAGCGGCAGTAGATTTATCACAACAAATATTAAAAGAAGGAGAAACAGCAGTAGATAGATATCTAAACTTCTTAAAGAGTGGTAGTTCAGACTATCCTATAAATGTACTAAAATTAGCAGGAGTAGATATGACAACTAAAG
>CAZMBD010000035.1:17935-20793 GCA_964564325.1 uncultured Clostridiaceae bacterium | reverse complement strand
AAAATTTCATCATAATCATCTTTCTTATCTACATCTAATAAACTAGATAATTTTGGATTAATAAATTCAAACAATGCCCTCCTACTAGGTATATTCTCGTCAATTTTGAAAATTTCCTTTAATTTGATTATCTTATCTTCTTCTAAATTCCATAAATAATCCATAAAATAATCTGAAGAATAACTAGATGTTATATAATAGTGAAATCCCTTTAGACCTCTCAATGCTTTTAACCCATCATAATAACCAAGCTTTAAATTGTATCTTGCAGAATCCGTTTCAAAATCTAGAGTCTTACACAATTCTTCATTAGGTGAAATAATTATAGTATTTAAATTGTCTAAATCAATTTTCTTTATATATCCTACACCATGGGTTCTAATTAGTATTAAATCCTTATAGCCCTTATCTGTCAATAAATTTACGGGAAGATTATTATAAATTCCTCCGTCCACATACCTTTTACCACCTATTTTTTCCCTTTTAAATGCTGGAAAATAGGCCGATGCTAATAGATATTGAACTAATTCTCCATCTGGTATATCTTCAATATATATTTCCAGTGGTTTTAAATCTGTTAAAGATACAGTTACTATGCCAAAATCCTTCCCAGAATTTCTAACTTTCTCCTCATCTATTACTTCCATTAACAAATTTTTTAGAGGAGTTATATCTAAGCCTCCTTCAGAAATTACTCCCTTTATTTTCTCTGCCATTAAACTTAAATCTTCCTTAGACATTTTCCCAGATTTAAGTTTTTCTATTTCTTCATCACTGGCATTTATAACTGTAGAATAAGTCATATTATTCCACATTTCATAGGCCTTTTCATAATCCCCTTGTGCTAATATGGCTCCATTTAAAGCGCCCACAGAAGTTCCTGCTATTCCACTTATTTCAATTCCTTCTTCCATTAAAGCTTTATAGGCTCCAATATGATAAGCTCCTTTAGCACCTCCACCTTCCAATACTAAACCATACATTTTTTTCACCTCCTAATTATTGTTTTGTCCATCATAAAACACTTGATCTAAAGTTATGACAATAGCTAATATAAATGGATCGTCTTCTCCTTCTATTATATCTATGGAATAGGTATCTGAAAAACTTATCCATTTTTTACTTATCTGGGCTATAATCATACCATTCTTTAAAATATTAAATTCATGGCAAAATATATCCCCCTCTATGGTCAAATCCCCATAAGAAGACTCAATTATAAATTGAGGTTTAAAAAAGGTAAATTCCTTTTTAATCATTCCTAACTGGCGACCATTTTTATAGATATAATATTCAGGTAAAAATCTAAATAATTTTTGCTCTATATAAATAATTTCATTGCCATTCATATCATATAATCTCAGTTTATTTCCAAATGTAAATATTTCTCCTACTACTTCATATTGAGGGTAACCTTCTACATCTTCAATTGTAAATTTATCTGCAATCGTAAAAATTTTTTCCCTAACTAAATATTTCATTCTAATCCCCTCCTAAATAATGTATAATAATATTATATATTATTGAAATTATTTTATCTATAAATATATTTATTTTAGGGAGTGAATTAGTATGAGACGAGATAAAACAAATTATTATTTAGATATTGCTGAAACGGTATCTAAAAGAGGGACATGCTTAAGGCGAAATTTTGGTGCTATTATAGTAAAAAATGATGAAATTATTTCTACAGGCTATTCTGGTGCACCTAGAGGTAGGAAAAATTGTTCTGATTTAGGTTTTTGTCGTAGAGAACAACTAAATATACCTAGAGGTACTAGATATGAATTATGTCGTTCTGTCCATGCAGAGGCTAATTGTATTATATCTGCTTCGAGACGTGATATGATAGATAGTAGCCTTTATTTAGTATGTATAGATGCTAAAACTGGTGAATTAGTAAAAGGTACCAACTCCTGCTCCATGTGTAAAAGATTAATTATAAATGCAGGAATTAAGGAAGTTATCATAAGGGATACCACAGATGATTATAGAATAATACAAGTATCTGATTGGGTAAAAAATGACGATTCACTATCTGATGAATTTGGATATTAGTCAAACGTTAGGACCCGTCCCTTTTGTTTGCTTTTGTTTGTTAATCAAACGTTAGGGACAGTCCCTTTTGTTTGATTAGCATTTAATTCCAAGAGCAGCTTTTGCTAATTTATCTGCTTCTTCATTATATTTGTCACCACTATGGGCTTTTACTTTAATAAATATTACATTTAATTTATCCTTTATAGAATCATAATAGGCCTTGTAATCTTTGGTGCCATATTTATTGGTCTTCCATTCTCCTTTAGCCCATTTTTCTATTCCCATATAGTCGTAATGTAAATAGAGAGTGTCTTTTCCCATGGATATAGCCTTGTCCATAGCCATCATGGCTCCACGTATTTCTCCTGCTACATTTCTCATATCTACCAAATTTTCATCTTCTTCTTTTTGTGAGTAGGTTGCTTTACCTTCTGTGGTAAATAAAACTGCACCATAAGAGTAAATCTTATTTGTGGCATCAAAACTTCCATCTACATAGGCTATTATCTCATTTTCTTTTATAGAAGATATATCCTTTTCTTCTACATTTTCCTCTATATTATAAACAAATTCTTCTGCTTCTTCATAGGTTGGAAACTTCTTATAAACAGCTCCTGAATATCCTTTTACTTGGGCTTCGCATTCTCCCCAAGTTTCATAAACTCCAATTTTTCTACCTTCTTTAACTGCATAATAATATTTAGCCATATTTAAACTCCTTATTAAATTATTTTACCTATTGTCTAATAAATCCAATAAGCAATACTCGCCTTTTTGAAAATGCAGGCTCTTATATTCTACTATACTACTCTATTTCT
>CAZMBD010000035.1:0-17835 GCA_964564325.1 uncultured Clostridiaceae bacterium | reverse complement strand
TCCCCATAATAACCTGGCTTAAGCACTTCTATGGGTAAATCCAAATCATCTGGTAGATTCATACCACCCCAAAGTTGTGTTTCTTGAAGGGATATGGTTTCAGCTGCTTCAATTTTTGCAGAAGATAAGGAAATTAGTTCCCCCTCAAAATCATTTCTATCAAAATAAATAGAAGAACTGCCAATTTCTAAGGGATCCGCTAAAGGTGTATCTGGATCTGCTACTATATTAAATTCATAATAAATGGTATTAGTATCCTTATTAAAATAAATTACTTTTTCCTCCCAAGATACACTAGCTAATAAAGCATCCTTCCCTGATGTATTTTTATCCTTTTCCCTTGGTTTCATCTTTATCCTAAACCCATCTTGAAAATCAGTATGCTCTGTCAGTCGATTTTGACCAGTTATATCTTGGAGAGATAGGTATACAATTGCCCTATTACCATATTTCTGTGCACCGATAATCTCCATACGAATCCCCTGATCCTCACTATAGACTTCAACTGGCTCAACAATCTTACCAAAGTCAGGATTAAATTTCTCAATAAACCAATCGAAGTTTCCCAGAGTCGCAGCTGTTGCAGTAACAACTAATAATGCTGACATTACTATAGCTACAACTGTAGACCTTGCCCAACGATTATGTTCTTTAACTGCAATTTGGGGAGTTTCATCATGCAATCTATTCTTAACCTTTTCTGCTATATCACTGGTGTCAACAGTAATTTGAGAAAACATATCATATATATTTTGTTCGTCAGTATCAAATTTGCTCATGTTTTAGCTCCTTTCTATAATATTCAAGTTTCAAATACCTTGCTAATTTGTCTTTTGCCCTTTGGTACTGTTTTCGTAAAGTGGCAGGGGATTCTCCTGTTAGCTGAGATAGTTCCTTATAACTTTGCTCCTCCATTATCCGCCCATATAGCAAAGCCCGTTCCTTAGGTTTAAGTTTCTGCAAAGCACGAAGTGATTCATCACTTAAACCCCTATCTTCTTCAGATGAAATTGCCTCTCTTCTAATTTCACCAAAATAGAGTATTCTTCGTCTTCTTAATTGATTCAAACTATGATTATATGTGATTTTATACAGCCATGCAGAAAGATTTTTACCATCAAATGTAGTACGATTTTCATAGGCTGAAATAAATACCTCTTGTACTACATTTTCCGCTTCATGATAATCACATAAAATTGCTGTTGCATAGCGAAGTAGCCTTTCACCGTAGAGGTTAATTACCTCTTCCAGCTCATCTTCTCCACCAGCAGCAAATTTTTGTCCAAAATCTATATTATCCATTGGTTCACTCCCCTCATTCTATTTATTAGCTAGCTCTACCCTTATAACAATTTAGGTAAGGCTTTTGTGACATAAATTTTGAAATTAATGTTTTTATTCATTTATATTTTTTCTTAGTAGTAGTCAAATCCATTTTTTCACCATATTTCCCCAAAAATAAAAAATCCCTGTAACTACTCGAGTTACAAGGTTATGTACTGGTGGAGCTTAGGGGATTCGAACCCCTGGTCTTCTGACTGCCAGTCAGACGCGATCCCAACTTCGCCAAAGCCCCATCTTATAAAAGGATACTATAAAATTTACTTTTGGTCAAGAGATATTTAGAAATAAATAGGTGGCTAAAACCACCTATTTATCTAATATCTATAAATAGCTGCGGCACCTGTGTCTGTAGGCATTCTTTCTTTAGGAAGTACTACAACTTCACCTCTATTTTTAAATACCCTTTCTGCAAAATCATCTAATAAATCATCTACCTCAGGATCTTTTAAATTTCCTCTAATTAATTCTCCTGTATCTGGATTTATTTTCCCTGGAATAATTCTATCGGCTTCAATAAGTAATGTAGCAATATTATTTTCTAGTGCAGCCCTAGCAATTTGAGCTAAGTCATCTGAACCTAAAAATTTAGCACGAGTCTCATTATATTCCTCTACTAAAATTTTAGTTTTTTCTAAATATAAAGGTTCTATCTTTTCCCATACACTTTCCCTTAACTTTTCACTATCTAACGTATCATAAGAGGTTTTTATCCCATCTTTCATAAGAAATGGATTGTAGCTAATATTATAAAATAAAGTATGATATTCAGCTAGTGCTACAAGTATAAGTGGCAGACCAGATGGACGAGAATAGTTTTCTAATACAAATCTATCTACATATCTAAAAAATTTTTCGGTATCCTTATCTATTTCATCTTTTCTGCTACTATGGCCATGAATTGTTCCAGTGCCTCCTATACCAGCATAAGTACCTGTAGTAATATTAGGTTTTTCATATTCATCACCTACAACTTCCTTTAAAGTTCTAGGTATCTCAGGATCCATTTCTATTTCCTCAAATCCATATCTATTACCCTCATATAATGTAAATTCATTTCGATTTAAACCTAGAAGATGATATCGGTCTGCAGATTGAAATATTCTTATTAAGGGTTTAATATGAAAACTATCAGATACTACAGCTAATTCTTTAACAGGCCTTTGCAAATTATATATAACACATTTGTCCCTTGCCCTAAGGATAGCTAATCCATCTAATGTGTGATTCCAAAATACCCTGTCTTCAGCCAAAGAATAAAAAGGCTTCATAATTTCTTCCATTTCACCTTTAGAATACTTTTTCTTTAATGAATCTTCTACTTCTTGAACAAGATTTTTAAACCTAATTAGATCCTGCCTATTTTCAGGTCTATGTCTATGAGTAGGTTGATAAAGTGAAATAAAAGGAGCCTCTTTTTCATTTAATATTTCATTGGGAAAATCATTTACAATTTCATATAACATTTTCCAATCCCCTCCATTTAATTTTTATACCTACTAATAAGTCTTATTCACTTTATACCCTAAAAATATTTATTGAAAAATACTTTTTAATAAATAAAACCCAGTTCTTCTAATCTTTTTTCTATAGTTTGAATATCCTTTTCGCTTTCTGCCCATATTGTATGGAAATGTACCCCATTTGTTAAAGAATTTAAATAACTCATTTGTTTATTTTCCATTTCAAATATAAATTCATCTACTTCTTTTCGATTTCTAATATTAAGTGTTGTAGAAATTTTCCCATAAAAATTGTGCATTACATATACATCTAAAACTTCTCCACCAGCATCTACTATTGCATACAATTCTTCTTTTGTTCTACTATAATCATGAGTTACTCTCACGACTTTTGTAATACCCTTTTCTTTTCTTAACAAATAACCTCTATTAGTAGATATTACTTCATGTCCCATTTCCCTAATAAAAGCTATATCATTTACTATAACCTGTCTCGAAACTCCAAACATTTCCCCTAGTTCACTAGCTGTTATAGTATCATGTGTATCCTCTAAAACTTGAATTATCTTTTGTCTTCTTTTGTTGACAGTCATAGCATCACCCTTTTATAGCAATTCTAATTCCTTTAAAGATAAATCTATTATACCACTAGAATGTGTTAATGCACCACTAGAAATATAATCAATATCAAGTTTTCGAAGGGCTTCCATTTTTTCCAGAGTTAAGTTCCCTGAACATTCGATTACAGCTTTCTTGTCAATTATTTTAATGGCTTCTTCTATCTCTTCAATACTCATATTGTCCAGCATAATAATATCCACTTTACAATCTAGTGCTTCTTTGACCATATCTAGATTTTCTACTTCTGCTTCTATAATCTTAATATATGGAGTATATTCTCTTACCCTTCTTACTGCATTGTCTATTCCACCAGCTGCTGCTATATGGTTATCCTTTAGTAGTACTAAATCTGATAAATTATATCTATGATTTTTGCCTCCTCCTACCTTAACTGCGTATTTTTCAAAAATCCTAAAATTTGGACTCGTCTTCCTCGTATCCAATACCTGTATGCCCGTTCCCTTTAGCTGATTTACCATTTTCCTAGTATATGTTGCTACACCACACATTCTTTGAAGGAAATTTAAAGCAGTTCGTTCTCCAGTTAAAATATAATGCACATCTCCTTCTACAGTAGCTAATATATCTTGTTTTTCAAAAATATCCCCATCTTTTTTATAAAATTTTATATTTACACTTTCATCTAATAATTTAAAACATCTTTCAAAAACATAGCTCCCTGCTAAAACACCTGATTGTTTTGCTATTAATTTTACTCTAGCATATTGTTCTTCTAAAAATATAGAATTAACAGAAATATCTTCATATCCAATATCTTCATCTAATGCCATATTTATAATCTTATCTATTTTATTTTTATTATACCATTTCATCTATTTTACCTCCAATATTATTTCGAATATTCTAACATTCTTTCTAAAGGTAATCTAGCTCTTTCAATAATACTATCTTCTAATAATATTTCATTTTCCTCATATTTTAAAACATCTCTTATTTGTTCTAATTTAACTTTTTTCATATCCTTGCAGATTTGTTCACTATCTGTTAAATAGAATTTTTTATTTGGATTTTCTTTTTTAAGTTGATGCAATATCCCCTTTTCAGTACAAATTATAAATTCATCATTTGAAGACTTCTTCACATAATTTAGAATTCCTGCAGTACTTCCAATATAATCTGCTAATTCAAAAACCTCACTATCACATTCTGGATGAACTAAAACTAAAGCCTTAGGATGTTCTAATTTAGCTTTTTCTATGACTTTTCTATTTATTAAATTATGAACATAACAAAAGCCATCATGAATTATAATGTTTTTATCTGGTAGATTCTTGCTTACAAATGTTGCTAAATTTTTATCTGGTACAAAAAATATATCTTTAGCTTCTATCTTTTCTACTATTTTCAATGCATTAGATGAAGTAACGCATATATCAGAACATGCTTTAATTTCAGCAGATGAGTTTACATAAGAAACTACACATATATCTTTATTTTCTAATCTTTTCTTTTCTATTTCCTCTACACTAATCATATTAGCCATTGGACAATGAGCTTCTGATTCCGCTAAAAGAACTTTTTTTTCTGGATTCAGTATCTTAGCACTTTCCCCCATAAAACTTACTCCACAAAATACTATTATATCCCTATCATTTTCTGCAGCTATTTTACTTAAACCATAAGAGTCTCCCACATAATCTGCAATATCTTGTATTTCACCATCTACATAATAATGGGCCAATATTATTGCATTTTTTTCTTTCTTTAAATTTTCTATTTCTTTTACAATATTCATTTTATCCACCTCTTTAGATTTCAATATCAAATAAAGTATATCTAATGTGGATACACGTGTCAAGACACCTATTTATATTCTTTTTCTACAGCTTTCTCTAATTACTAATTTAGTATCATAGACATTTTTCCTAATTTTAGTAGACTTTTCTTTTATCATATGAATTAATTCTAATGCTGCAATTTCTCCTATTTCATTCATTTTTAAATCTACAGTTGTAATTTTAGGATGAGTTATATTTGAAAGTAGTGTATTATCAAATCCAATTACAGATATATCTTCAGGAATTCTAATTTTAAGCTTATTGCAAGCATTTATTATTCCCACTGCCATTAAATCATTACATGCAAAAATAGCTGTGCCCATATTTTTAGAAGCTAAAAGTTTTTCAAATATTTCTTCCGTTTTTTCAACTACTTGCAAGCTATTTCCATCGCCTACAGATATTATATTTTCATATTTAAGATTATTATCTCTTACAAATTGTCTATATAATTTTTCCTTCAAATCGTAAGACAAGCTCCTATCTCCACGAACAAAACTAATTTCCCTGTGGCCTAATTTTAGTAAATATTGAAAAGCTTCTTTAGTTCCCACTTCTTCATCATATGAAACAAAATTACAATTATATTTATTGGTGCTGCCATTGATAATAATAGTGGGGATTTTCTTACATAGTTCTGAAAAATAATCATTCTCTAGATTTTCAATTGAAGGGTCAATAGCTATTACACCATCCATATTTCTTGAAAAAATACTTTCTATTACCACCTTCTCCATCTTTGGATCTCCTTCAGTACTATATAAAGACATTGTAAATCCCTTGCTTACTAATATTCTATTTATTTGTTCAACTATTGTAGGGAAAAAAAGATTAGTAATACCTGGCACAACTATCCCCACACTAGATGTACTTTTAAGTACCAAACTCCTTGCTATTTCATTTGGTACATAACCCAATTCCTCAATAGCCTTTTCTATTTTTTCTCTAGTTTCATGTTTTACTGGATAATTATTATTTATTACTCTAGATACAGTAGCAACAGAAACTCCAGCTTTTTCTGCCACATCACGTATAGTAACAGCCATATTTACACCTCAATTATCATAAATATTCTCTGCATAATAAATATAATATTCCTGCAGACCAACTGAAATTTGTACAATGAAGTCCTTCACCAGTTTCAGGATTATAATTTTCCCTTATAACTTCACCTTCTACCAAACTTCCTTCAATGTTTTCAACTATTTTCTTCGCTAATTTACTGGCTTCATCTTCATATCCATTATAATTTAAACCCATAATTGCAAAATATGCCTGATCAAGCCAAACTGGCCCCCTCCAATATTTTGATGGATTATATCTCGGATTATCCTTTGAAGCTGTAGGAAAGGGAACTTTTGTATTAAATTTATTTTCATCAATTAAAACATTTTTTACATTTTCCACTTGTTCTTCCGAGGCCAATCTTGCCCAAAGAGGAATAACACCTTCTATTCCCTTTCCTCTATTAACAAGTGGCTCTTTAGTGGAAATATCTATATCATAAAAAAAACCCGTTTCTTCATCAAACATATGCTTTTGTATAAAATCCTTTACATGTTCTGCTTCTTTTTCGTATTTATTTACATCAGAAGTTTTATTTAATACTTTTGCAATTTCTCCTAGATATCTTTTTTCAGCATAAAGATAAGAGTTCAAATCCACCGATTCTTGATTAATAGAATAGCTAATAACCTTTCCCTTTTCATCTATATTTCTAAGTACCTTCACTCCATAATCTATATCAAATCTAACGGCATTATCCATGCCACTTTCCCAAGCTGCAGCTTTTATTATTTCTTCTTCTGTAAAATTTAAAACATCTACAGATGCTCCGTACTCAGCTATACCATTTTTATCATTATCTCTGGCAATATACCACCAATCATGATATTTGACAAGTTTAGGATACATTTCATTAAGAAAGGATTTATCTTTTGTAACTTTATAAACCTCCCATACTGCCCATGCTGCAAGTGGTGGCTTTGAGTTTCTTTCATTCCAATTTGTACCTTTTTCCCCAGGATAATTATATCTATTTTTATTATAAAAGATGGCATCTATAATCATTCCATCTTCTTTTTGATAGTCAAAAATTGCCCTAATATTGTCCTTCGCCAGTTCTGGTGCAAAGCTTGTAACTGCTACTGCTTGTTTCCACGAATCCCAAGCCCACATACCATTAAACCACTTATAGGACATTGACGGAGTGATCCCATCTCTTTTTATTGCTCCAGCTGGACTTCTCCAATTAGTTATTAATGTTTCTATTGTTTTTACAATTAATTTATCATATTTAGGGTCTTTTCCTTTTAAACCATTTGAAAGATATTTTTCCCATTTCAATTCATTTTCCTTAATATATAGGGACGGCTCTTTAAGTATATTTATTATTTTTTTACTTTCTATATCTCTTTCGTCTTTAGTAAAAGTATAAGTATTTGCTGTATTTATAATGTATTCTCTTTTAGGTTCTATGAATATATGATCTATTTCAATCATATATTTATTATCGGCAATTTTAACTTCTACCTGAAATGGATATATTACTTGATACTCCATTTCATTTGAGGTAAAAGCATTATATATCCAACTTTTATCTGGAAACTTGACCTTGACTCCATTTTTACAGGTTTCTAATTTTGTATTTAAAACTTCATTTTCTTCTTCATTATAGTATTCTAATAATTTCCCATCCCATTTAAGTTTTAAATTCAAATCCTTTTTAGTTTTGTTTTTTATTTTTGTAGTTACAAGGGCTGTTCTATTGGTTACAAACCTAAGTTCAAGGATTAAAATAAAATCTTCCATATCATATTTTTGAACTAATAATCCTGGATAATATGATAATTCAGGCTCTTTGCAATTAGCTAATTTGATTTCTTTTTCATTTTCAGCATCATATATTCTTATGCGATTAAAGGATTTACTTAACCATATTCCATATTCTTGTGCAATATATAGTGGACCTGTAAATCCTCCATAATAATCTCTATCTTCTATTCTTGGAAGATGATAAGCATGCCATGCTCCCATGTCTGAAAATGGATTTATTTCTAAATTATCATTAGGTTCTGCCTTTGTTGGAACTCCTTTTACATCTATTATATCTTTAAATTTATATCTAATATTTTTCATAGATTTTCTCCTTCACAACAAGGTTTCCAGCTTATATTAAATGTAAAATCCCTAGGTTTCAAGCTATGTTGTGGTAGTGGAACTGGTCCACAACTATTGCTGCCAAGGCCATGGTGTTTATAGTCAATATTTAGCGTTATTAAATCCCTTTTCTTAAGATCTGTTCTATGCTTAGCCTTTTCTATATCCTCTGTAGTATAGTAATGGGCACTAAAATTAAGATTGTCTTCAGCAATAGTGACAAAACCCATTCCTCTTTCATCAGTAAAGGAAACCCATTTTACATCAGTTCTATTCCCATTATCTTGAGGATATACATAAGGAGTATATAATTCATCTACGGTGCTATTATATATTCCAAAAGGATTTGCCTCTTTACTATCGATATAGGATTCTCCTGGACCTCTTCCATACCATTTTACCCTTGACATTTCATAGGGTAATTTCATCTGTAATCCAATCTTTGGGAAGGACTCTGGAAGTTTTCCCTTTGGATTTCCCTTTATAGATAGTTCTACATGGCCACTGCCAGATATTTTATAGATATATTCACATTCTATAGCCCAATCACCATTTGGTGGAGAAACAAGGGTTTTTACATTTATATTTACTTGCGTTTCATCTATCTTTGTCTCTACATTGTCAATTCTATGTTGTATCTGATGAATCCCCTTCTCTTTCCAATGTTTAACTACATACATATCATTATCTATAGGTGCTCTCCAAAGATTTAATTTAGGGCCTTCTCCTAAAAGATCTACTCCTTCATAGTTCCAACTACAAATTTGACCTTTAATCTTGTTGAATACAAAATTAAAATTATATCCCTCAATATTTATAAATTTATAATCTTCCTTGACATTTAAACTAGATATATGTTTTTTGGTAGCAAAAATTTCTTTAGAATAATTATCTTGTAATTTAAACTGCTCCCAAGCAATTACATGGCCTTTATTGGCCCAATCAGTGTCTTTAGCTAATACAAATTGAATATTTAACCACAAATCTGTTTTTAATTTATATTTTTTATTAAAATCAATAGGTATTGTAAGGACTTTACTTTTACCAGGCTCAATACTAGGCATATTCAATATTCCACTTTGAAGTTTTTTGCCATCCCCTGAAATATCCCAATGTAAATTCAGATGATCTAAGGATATAAAATCATATATATTTTTAATCTTTACTTGGCCTTTTCCTAAATCTACTTCTTCTACCTTTACAGGTTCTATTATCTTTTTATATTCTAATAAACCTGGTGTAGGAGTTCTATCTGGCATCAGCAAACCATCACAACAGAAATTTGAATTATTTGGTTCATCTCCAAAATCTCCACCATAGGCAAAATATTCTCTACCATCTTCTGTATATCTTCTAAGACCATGGTCAACCCATTCCCATACAAATCCACCTTGAAGTCTTTTGTATTTATAAAATATATCCCAATACTCTTTAAGTCCCCCAGGGCCATTTCCCATAGCATGGGCATATTCACAAAGAATATGGGGTTTATCCATATTTTCTTTTTTACCATGTTCCTCCATTCTTTCATGAGAAGAATACATAGTACTTACTACATCTGCTACTTCTACGTCAAAATCCCCTTCATAATGAACTAATCGAGTACAATCTCTATTATGACACCAATCTGCCATAGCTTTAAAATTAGAACCAAATCCCGATTCATTTCCCAATGACCACATTATAATAGAAGGGTGGTTTTTGTCTCTTTCAACCATTCTTTCAATTCTATCTACATAGGCCTTTTCCCATTTTGGATCCACACTTATTTCACTAATATCACCCAATAGTTCAAATCCATGACATTCTAAATCTGTCTCATCTATAACATATAATCCATATTTATCACAAAGTTCATAAAATCTTGGATGATTTGGATAATGAGCAGTACGAACTGCATTTATATTATGCTTTTTCATTAATATTACATCTTCTTCCATAGCGTGAAAAGGCACAGCCCTTCCTAAATCAGGATGCACTTCATGACGATTAACACCCTTTAACATTATAGGTACGCCATTTACAAGGAAATTGCCATTTTCTACTTTTATAGTTCTAAAGCCTACTTTTGTAGGTACAACTTCTAAAACATTATCATTACAATCCTTAAGGATTATAAGAAGATCATATAAATATGGAGTTTCTGCAGACCATTTATTAGGCTTATTTACTGGTATTTTTGTTGTAATTGTACTTGTAGAATTTGCAGTTACATTTATATTTGTTACTGTTTCTTTTGTTTTCAATATATTTTCATCTTGTAAAATATATTCTACTTTATATCCCTCTTCATCATTGGAATTAACATTTTCTAATACAGTTTCTATATTTAACATTCCATTTTCATAGTTTTCATCTAAATCAGTCTTTATAAAAAAATCATTAATATGAACATTATCCCTAGCAATTAGTGCCACATCTCTAAATATGCCACTTAGCCACCACATATCTTGATCTTCTAAATAACTGCCATCTGTCCATTGATAAACTCTCACAGCTAAAATATTTTCACCAATATTTATATATGGAGTAATATCAAACTCTGAAGGCATTCTACTTCCTTGACTATAACCGACTTCCTTCCCATTTACCCAAAGATGAAATCCACTGTCTGCCCCCTCAAATCTAAGCAACACTTGAAGGCCACTCCAATCCTCAGGTATATAAAAATTTCTTCTATAACAACCAGTAGGATTTTCTGACGGGACTCTCGGTGGATCAACAGGGAAAGGATATATTAAATCTGTATAATGAGGATAACCATATCCTTGCAATTGCCAATTTCCAGGAACCCTAATATCATCCCAATTACTTGCATCAAAATTTTCTTCATAAAAATCTTCTGAAGACTCTTCTGGAGTACTTAAATATTGAAACTTCCACATTCCATTCAGAAGTTTAAAGCCCTTTGCTCTTCCCCTTTCAAAAGTAAGGGCAGAATCTATATCACCATAAGACATAAAATATGCCCTACTATCTAATCTATTACGATGTAAAACCTCCAAATTGTCCAAATCTCTAAAATTTGCCATTTCAAAACCCCCTTGAATCTTAATTTATTGTTTATGGTAAACGTTTTCTATGATTATAATATCATATCCCAAATATAATTCAATATTATATTTGGGATTATAAGAATCATTTCCTATTCAAAAAATCCTAATATAAATACACCTATACATATCATTATTATAGTTAAATATTGTTCTTTAGTTAATTTTTCTTTTAAGTAAATTCTTCCAAATATAACTGCTACTATACTATCTACTGACATTAATGGTGCTGCAACTACTGAATTAGAATTTAGGGCATATACATAAAAAAATTGACCTGCTGTTTCAAATAGTCCACCATAAATATTATATTTTTCTTCTATTAGCTTGTACCTTTGTTTTTTAATTACAATTATATAAAACAAAGATATTATAGCTACAATGAAAAATGTTAGTTCAAAAGAAATTAAAGCTTCTTCTGGGGTAAAATATTTGCTTAAATATACATCATCTAAAAAAGTCCCTACTCCATCTATAACTGAATAAGCAATGGGGAATAGTAATGCCTTTGCCCCTAGTTTATAGTTTTTATTTCCCTTTTGTAAATCTTCAATGCCCTCTTTTTCAGCTTCTCTTCTTTCTAAAATTGCCAATACTATTAAACCTATAGTTATTAGGCTTACAGCAAAAAACTGTAAGGGAGACATGGTTTTACCTAAAACTTTAAAGGACAATATACCTGCTATAGCTCCTGATGTACTTGCTACTGGAGAGCCTACGGATATTAATAAATATCTATATCCAAAAAAATCTATCGCCATAGATAAAATATAAAGAAATGAAACTGGGAAATAAGAAATTATATTTTTTATATCGTATTGCCAATTTAATTTTTGTAATTCAAATAAAGCTTGTATTCCCATTGCCAGACCTATCATTATCAATATCCTTAAATGACTATATCTATCATTAGGATCTGTCCCTTTCTTAAAAAACACATCAGATAATCCCCAACAAAATGTTGCAATTATTGCAAATGAAAACCACGTAAATTCCATCATATACCTCCTGACTATTTATTGTATAAGTTCCAAATGTTTATTATATCATAATCATGATTAAGTGAAAATAAAAATTACAACACAAGGGGACGGTTTGAAGTGACCCCTTGTGTTATTCAGATTCCAGCATATATTTTTGATCAAACCCTTTATTACTTAAATTTCCATAAATAAATCCTACTATTGCACCAACAGCTGCTGGAATAATCCAACCAAGTCCCTTTGAATAAAATGGTAGACTATTAAGTATATTAACTTTTAACCCAAATTGCCCTAAGGCCTCTAAAATACTGACAAAAGAAGTGCATATCATAGTAAATAAATACACATAAGAGTTTCCCTTAAAAAGTTTATCTAAAAGTGCAAGTATCATAAGCACAATTGCCATAGGATATATAGCAGTCAATACAGGAACTGAAAATTTAAGTATTTGTGTCAATCCTACATTTGCAAATATCATGCTTGATACAGAGAGTATCTTTACAAAGGTTTTGTATGAAATCTTTGGCATTAACTTTGCAAAGTATTGACTACAGGAGGTTAAAAGTCCTACTGATGTTGTTAAGCAAGCAAGAGAAAATATTACTCCTAATAACACGGCTCCTTTTTTCCCAAATAAGTAAAATACTACATTTGTAAGCACTTGAGCTCCATTTTCAGTTACTCCAAACCTGATCTGTGAAGTAGCTCCTAAATATGCAAGCATTCCATATATAATCATTAATAAAAGTCCTGCTAATGCTCCTGCCTTTATTGTATTTGATACAAGTTCTCTTTCTTCTGTTACTCCCATTTCCTTTAAAGCAATAGAGATTACAATACCAAAATTAAGGGCTGCTATAGCATCCATTGTCATATATCCCTCTAGAAATCCCTTAAGTAAAGGAGACTGTCCATAATCACCAATAGGTGCTGCAAATTTACCTATTGGTTTAAACAAACTAAATACAAATATACTTACTATTAAAACTAATAGTGTCGGTGTTAAAACTTTTCCAAACCTATCTACAAGTTTTGATGGTGACATACATAGCCAATATGCTATCCCAAAATAAACTAAGGTGTATATAAATAAAGCCAAACTACTTCCACCTACTGTATTTGATAAAAAAGGCGATATTCCCATTTCAAATGCTAAACTTGCTGCTCTTGGTATACCTAAAAAAGGTCCTATTGATAAATAAATTAAAACTGTAAAGGCAAAGGCAAACTTTGGATGTACACGACTTGCCAATATATGAAGACCACCAGATTTAGCAACTACAGCAATTGCAAGTATTGGAAGACCAACAGCTGAAATTAAAAAACCTCCCATTGATACTATCATATTTGTTCCTGATAATTGTCCTAATAGAGGTGGGAATATTAAGTTCCCTGCACCAAAAAACATTGAAAATATCATTAAACTCACGAGTAATAAATTTTTATTGTCCATTTTTTCCATTTTAAAAACCTCCAATTTGTTTTTTTCATATTATGAATACAATTTATAATATCAATGTCACTTTCCATAATACGCCTCCTTTATTGCTTATTTTTGTAAATAAAAAAAACCCGCCCCAAAAAAGGGACGAGTTATACTCGCGTTACCACCCTAGTTCTATAAATTAAAATAGAAAAAATTAATTTATAACACTTATCAACGTACATTATAATACGTGTTCCTTTTAACGGTGGACTACCTGCATTACTTACTCGATTAAATTTCAGCTTTGCTTCTCAGAGATGATTTTCAACTAATTCTTGAACATTGGCTTTCAGCATAATACCAACTCTCTGTGGAACAATAAACTAGTTTACTCTTTCTCTTCATAGAATTTATATATTAACTTGTTATTACTATATATTTTGTATCACAAATTATCTTTACTGTCAATAATTATTTTAATTAGAGTTTCCCCATTTTTTTTAGGGAAGTTAAAAATTAATCCTTGTGGATAAGGTAATTGCTAATTATATATCTATCCACAGATTTAAGTTTTTGCATAAAAATAATTTGCATAAAAATAAGTAAAATAGTCCTTTCTTTTAATATAATAAGTTTAATCAAAACCAAAATCTAAATTCATATTTCAAATGATATACGGTTTTTTTGAAAGTAATTCTATATTACTAAGCAACATAGCTAGAGCATTAAAAGAAGATATTTTATTAAAAAAGACTATAGAAAGACTTTCAAGAAACCTTTCAAGTTTTGATGAAACAGATCAACTTGTTGAGAACTACATTGATACAATACAACCATTTATTGATGATAATACAATCTTTTGTATAGATGGTTCTGAAATTACTAAACGTAATAGCAAAGTATTAGAAAATATGGGTACTGTTCGTGATGGAAGTACTGGTGAAACTAATGTTATTTGATCAATATCTTCTGTTATTTCCACATTGTTTGAAACTATTACTATTGTTTTAATCCTCGCCTTATTTGCCAGAAACTATTTTCATATTTTTCTTTCATTCTAGTAATTTATATGATATCTTTTTAGTAAAGACGAAAATTCTTGTTCACATTATGGACAAACAAAATAAATTCCAAAAATTAAAAATCGAAAAGATATAGAATTACTTCAAAAGGAGAATCATTTTAATATGAAAAAATTAAAAATCATTTCCTTATATCTCATAGTCATTTCCCTTATCCTATCAAGTTGCCATCCTAATATACAAGCAGGAAAAAACAAGGATACTTCATCAAAGAGTAGCTCCGACAATCTTCTTGGAATACAGCTTCATACCAAGCCCTATAATCACTTTCGAGGTAAAATGGAAAACTTTCCTTCCTATGATGATGATTACAATACTATGGATAACGAAACCTTTGACCTCAGAGAATATGATTTGAGCAATTTGGATTTAAACAGTAATCTCCCTGAACTGCTTTATTGTATATTTGATAGTACTACAGTATGGCCAGAAAAAATGCCAAAAGAATTTGTCCCGATTGAAATCATGGAAAAGGGTAAAAATCCAGGATTACAAGTGAAAAAGCTACATAAAGAAGGATTTACTGGAAAAGGAATATCTATTGGTATTATTGATGGACCAATTTTGACGGAGCATAAAGAATTTAAGGATTCACTAGTTTATTATAATCATATAGGACCTGAAACTTCTGATGAAACATTGGCTTATAAAGAACGATTTCACGGTAATGCAGTAGCCTCCTTATTGGCTGGAAAAAACGTTGGAGTGGCTCCAGAAGTTAATCTATACTATGTAGCAGCAAAGTGCGGGCCCTGACAAAAATCATCCAACTTACGAATACTATGCACAAGCTATCCATATGTTACTGGATTTAAATAAACATCTTCCAGATCAAGATAAAATTAGAGCAATATCGGTATCATGGAGTTTAGACGAAGAAGGAACCCCATTTGCAAAGGAAGCAAGAAATGCAGTACAAAGGGCAATTGATGAAAATGTTCCAGTTTTTTTCCCAGATATGTATAGTTATATGCCAATCCATTATTGTTCTGGAGCAGATAGAAATCCTCTAGAAGATCCAGATAAGCCTTCTTCTTATTCACTCGGAACATGGGAAAAAGAGAATTATGATGGGCATAAAGATGGAATCCTATTTCCTATGGATTCTCGTAGTTTTGCCAGTCAGACTGGTGTTAATGATTATGTCTGGATGAGGCATGGTGGTTGGAGTTGGGTTATGCCCTATATAACAGGACTTTATGCTATATGTCTGCAAATTAATTCAACTTTATCTGTAGCGGAGTTTTCTGACGCTATAGTGACAACAGTAGATACTATCATAGTAGACAATTTAGGCTCTCAGGTACCAATTATCCTAGTTAATCCAGTTGAATTGATAAAATATTTCAGTGAAAAATAATAATTTATTATAAAAAGAAATATCAAAAAATTCAGGGG
This sequence comes from uncultured Clostridiaceae bacterium, assembly GCA_964564325.1. Lineage (GTDB taxonomy): Bacteria > Bacillota > Clostridia > Tissierellales > Tepidimicrobiaceae > JAAZMA01. Next base: position 1,510 of record CAZMBD010000035.1, on the reverse strand, counting down.
CAAATCTCAATAGAGATAATGCCCTCTTCTTTTATCATTTTACATATTATTAAGCTTTACTTTCTTATATTATTAAATCATTATTGTAAAAATACAAAAGCCAATCAGGATTAACCTTTTTAATCAATTAGATTTAAGCATTATTATTATAATTCAAAGCCTTATTACACCATTGACACAATTAGACTTTTAAATTCTGTAACTTGTTCCTATCTCATGATTCCTATCATAATTTTGATATCTTCATTGATAAATTTTTTATTATAATTCTCCTTATATCTATTGAAGTTAATATGTTTTTTGTATTCCTACAACGCACTCAACATGCCTTGAGAGGTCAATAATGATGTCATAAGGAGATAGTAGCCCCTTGGTGGAAAAATATATTTCCAACTTACCATATTCTACCCTCTTCATATCTAATTTCCCATCTTGAATAATTGATATTTATAAGAAGATAAAAACCCTAAACTACGATTAGAAAATTTAGAGTTTTTATCTAACTATATTAAATTTTTGTATTCTCTTCTTCCATCCACTATAGCATATATAATAACTGCCTTATTTTCCTCGTTTGCTTTGTAAAATATAAGATTTTCTCTACAATAACTACCCTATAACGTGGACTATATCTTTCAGATGATCTTCTGCTTTGTCTGTTCTCATAATCTTATACATTTTCATTCTTCCTATTTAGCAAAGATTCACGAAGGTTATCTAAAGATTCCTGCATAGAACCTACCCTTACATTTTGAACATCTTCTTCAGCTTCTGCAAGAGTCCGAAGCAATTCTAATTCCGATTTCATTTGCTTGTAATCCTGCAATCCAAGGACAGCTGTATCACCTCGACCATTTACAGTTATTATGACTGCTTCTCTAGTTTCCCTACGCTGTTTAGATATTTCATTATATTTATTTCTTAAGTCTGCCGATGGTCTAATGTTTGATTTCATTATGCCACCTCTTCATTTATTTTATATATCTATATTCTATCACTATTTGATTATCTTGTAAGTTTAAATATATTAGTTTCCAAGAATTATTATAAATATAATTTTATATCTTCTGTACCTTCACGACCACCTTCATTTTGAACTATTCGGAATCCCCGACACCTTCATAGTCATGAACTATACGATTTCTTAACCCACGAATTCTCAATCCTTTGTTCAAAGTAGCTACCTTTTTCCATAAATCCTCCGATTCATATCAACCAGGAAGCAGCAGCCTTCTGCTTAGAATTATCCAAATCAACCTAGAAGTTACTTTCCTATTTTTTTATGGACATGTTCCCATGAATAAAAAGCGTTGAATGTCATCTATACATTTAACGCCTTAAACCCTTGCTATAACTTGATTCTATAGTATTCTAGTCTACAAACACATTCTGTATGTCTTGGGTGACAATAAACCCTCAATCCTTTCTTGCCTTTTCATTTATATTTTTAGCCACCTTTTCTCAGTAATAATGGCATCGTAACCATGGATTTTAATCTTGTCTCCTATAC
>CAZMBD010000034.1:0-20851 GCA_964564325.1 uncultured Clostridiaceae bacterium | reverse complement strand
TATTACTATACTTTTGGGGAATATTAGCTCGAAAAATATTTACTCTTTAATGCTGAATCCACTTTATAAAAAGCTTTATAATTCAGAACTCCTCATCACTACTTTTCACTTTTAAACAAAAAGCCACAAATTACTGATGTTAAAGGAGAAACCAATACAAGCCCTATACATCCTACGAAAGTGTGGAGTATCTCTGCTGCTATTGTCTTTGAGTTTAATATATTTAATATTGGTGTTCCTTGGGCCATATAGACCATCATAACTGATAAATAGCTTCCCATATATGCAAATAAAAGAGTTGTAGTCTGACTTCCAACTACAGATTTCCCAATATTAACCCCTGATGCTATCATATCTTTGCGAGTTATCTTAGGATTGTTCTTTACAACTTCATCTAATGCAGATGAAATATCTACAGCAAGGTCTAATATAGCACCAGTACTTGCAAGATATATTCCAGCTTGAAAAATAGCTGTTAAATTAAGCTTTAAATAACCTGCATAAAGCAATGATTCTGACCAATCCATAACTGCACCATGAATATTGAAGTAATTACCAAATACAATTGCTAAAATACAAGTAACAAATGAGCAAGAAATGGCACTTATAATAGCAGCATAAGACCTCTTTGTAAAACCTGTCACCAGTAATATAGTTATGATTGTTAAACAATTCCCTACTATCAAAGCTACTATAATAGGATTAAATCCCTTTAACATTGCAGGAATTAATATTTTCCATATACTAAGTAATGCAAAAGCAAAGGATAATAATGTTCTAATACCTGTAAAACCTGAGAAAAATATAATAACTATTGCAAAGCACCCAATAAGAACAATTTCTTTGTTTAATCTATAGTGATCTACCATATTTGCAAAATTAATATTTCCGTCTTCATCAAAACCAATAAGAACCCATGCCTTATCACCTTCTACAAATAACTTATCTTCTGCAAGACTGCCCTTTAGCATATTATTTGCATCTACTATCTGTCCTTTGTAAGAGCCTGTTTCTATTTGAATATTAACTCTTTGATCTCCTTGTTTAAATAGTCCTGTATTAATTACATTTGAATTATCAACAGATAATACTTTTGCCTTAACTCCCTCTGTGTGTATATATAGTTGTTTATCAAATCCTGTTGGCAATAGTACAAGTATCGTTAATAAAATTAGTAGGGAAAAAATAAAGCCTACTTCCTTTCTATTAACTTTGTTTAGAATCTCTTTCAAAAAATAACACCCTTTCATTAAATAAGGCTGGAATATTCCAGCCTTATTTATTCTTAAATTATTTTAATCCTGTTGCAGTAACTAATTTATGATAAACTTCTGTGTTGTCATATGCACCATTGAATAATTCTGCTTGTAAACCTGTAGCATATACTGGAACTGGCACTCCTGTATGAGAATAAGAAGTCCACCCTATACCAGCTTTATTGTTTAATATATGAGTCAATGTAACTGATATTGGATTATAGCCGCCATATAGTCTATATGATTCTTCATCTTTTTTAGGTTCTTCTGCCATAGTCTCGTCAAATGCTTTCTTTAGTCTATCTACTTCACTGTTAGAAAGTTCTAATGCCATATATGGATTATCACCTTTACCATCTATATATTCATTTTTTAGACCAAAGTTTTCAGTAATAACTGGCATTACATCTTCAAAAGTTAAATTTGGATTTTCTTCTATCATTTCATTAAGTAATGCATCAAACGCTACATAAGACATCTTTTGATTTTCTAATATTTCTAGTGCTACATCATATCCTGTTGTAGCTTGACCTATAGTCATACCACCTGTTTCATGGTCTCCTGTTACTATGATTAATGTTTCTTCTGGATGTTTTTTAGCAAAATCTATAGCTACCTGAATTGAATCTTCAAAGGCTAAAACTTCAGTTATATTTGTTTTTGCATCATTAGCATGACCTACCCAGTCAATTTTCCCTGATTCAACCATCATAAAAAATCCTTTATCATTATCAAGAACGTCTATACCTTTTTTAACAAAATCAGTAAGAGTTAAGTCTCCCTTTTTATTGTCTATTGCATATGGCATAGAACCACTATCTTGAACTACTGGTGTAACTGCATATACTTTGCCTGACTTGTTGTTTAAAGCCAATATATCCTCTTTTTCGTTTACTACTTTATATCCTTTTTCTTTCATAATTTCATATGCATCTTTTTGATCATTGTTATTACCTTTTGGTTTGTTTATTGTTCCACCACCAAAATAATCAAAATTTGAATCTGCCATCTGCATTGCTATATTATAGTAATCATTCCTTGATGGTACATGTGCATAATAAGCTGCTGGAGTTGCATGGTTTATAGTAACTGTTGATACGATACCTACCTTCATCCCTTTTTCTTCTTTAAGCCTCTCAGCTATTGTTTTAGGTACGTTTTTTGAATCTACATTTTCAACTTCATTTCCTGAAACATCGCCTACTGGCTTTAATCCTATAGTACCGCTCCAAGTTTTAAATCCTGATGATAGGGCTGTAGCCGTAGAAGCTGAGTCTGGTGCAAATGAAGTTGCATCATGGGTAGTTTGATATCCTACTGCTTCGAAATCTTGGAAATTAAGTTCATCTAATTTCATATTATTGTGTTGATTATTTCCACCATAGATTTGAGCTGAATTTACTTGAACTGCTGCCATACCATCTCCAATAAACATAAATATATATTTTGGAGATTTTACTGTTTCTTTTGCTGCAACTGAGCTTCCTGTCGCTTCAACCAATTGAGAATTTGAATTAATTTCAGAGATAAGCGGACTTCCTACTACAACTCCAACAATCATTGATAACAACAATAAAGACAACAAAACTTTTTTAAACATAATATCCCTCCAAATTTATTTTTTCTTACAACTACACTATAAATTATGTATGTTAAATCTAAATGAAGAGTCCATTATGTTTGTGTAAATCTTGTGTAAAATAAAACCTACAAAATAAAACCTGATAACAGATATTACTATCCATTATCAAGTTTAAATTTACTATTAATCAAACAAAAAGAACTGTACTGCTCCCCACTTATTATACAAAATAGGGACGGTAATGTATAATATATAAATGAGGGGGATAGTGTCAAGTAATTGTTGGAAAACAAATAAAAAATAATTTTCAAAATAATATTAGAATAATAACTCCATAATCATATAATGTAATAATTTGTAATTTTAATTTTGCTTTACCTTAATAAACCTAAGTTAATAGGCTAATTTGTATGCTAATTTATATCCTGGCTTTAAAGTATACTAATCATTAAAAACATGAAGCTTTAAGCATGTTTTTGAGCCATCTACCCTCTGTCCTTGATATATATGGCATATCTGTCATTATATCCGGATCTATATTGTTATAAGTTCTTTTTACTCCATTTATTATTTTTTCATCAAATTCTAAAACTTTTTCTTCTTTTTTTCTATCAGTTCTAAGTTTTCTATAGTACTCTTTTATGCTACCACCATTAGCTTTATAGACTCTCATACGTGCCATTTCGTCTGCTCCAATTACACTCCAGCCCATTGGTCTTGAACTTAATCTGTCAGATAGTATATGGCTTATATGACCTTCTGCACTACATCTATATTTTTCTTCCCCAAATAAATTTTTAATTCCTTCCCAATTGTTTGATATATATCTTTTAGCTCTTTTCATACTTTCTTTTTTGCTTTTCATTGGAGTTTCATCTATTGCAAAATTTATGATTTCCATTGTACTTTTTTTATTTCCAGCTTTCATATAATTCCACAGGGGTTCATCTATATATATTGGATTATCAAGACTTCCAAGATGAGCTGTTAATATTTTTACATATTTACTAAGATGATAATGATCAAGTACATATTTACTATCTTTAATTATCTCTGTTCCAGTTTTTATCCATCTTGCTCCATCTCCAGCTATATATATGTTTTCCACTGAATCTAAATCGTAAGCTTCATAAATATATGTTGCAACCTCTGTCCATAGATCCTCTGGATGCATTTCTCCAGTAAAATATCTTATGTTTTCAAGTCTTGTTCTACCTTTACTTACCTCAGTTTTATCATCATATACATAAATTAATTTCATCTCTTTATTCTTTCCATTTTGTAATGGAACATGGTCTTCATCAGCTTCTATGTAGATTGTATTAACCTTTTTCTTTTCTTTTATTTCAAGTTCTAGATTGTCTATTGCACCATTTTCTCTTATTATTCTCTTTACTGTTTCTCTAGTTATGGGTACAGATGTGGATAATTCTGCTGCTTTTTCATAGCTTACATTTGTAGCTTTATCTAAGATATCTCCTTTTAAATTACCTTCTATTCTTTCATATTTCTCTATACCTAGTAATTCATCAAGTATATATACATAATTATTTTCTTCTACATTTTTATAGTATGCCCTTTCAAATTCTAATTCCCCAAATCTAGTAATTAGTGTTCTATTAACCTTACTTTTATGAATATGATATTTCCCACTTCTTTCAGGAGATTTTTTAATAATATCATTTAGTTCATCAATTATTGCTAGAATAGTTTTAGCCCCAATATCATTAACCATTTCTCCTACTGAATCTATGATATTATCAAGGTTTAAATCACCTTCAAGAACTTTAATTACACTTTCTTCAATTTCCCTCTTAACTTTCTCTGCTATTAATTGTATAATATTATTCATAGAGAATTTCCTCCTTTTTGTGTTTTTTAGACAATTACATTATATCAAAAGGAGGATTATTCTCTATATTTTTTTGTTTTTTGTCCAACAATTATTTTACACTAAGAATGAGGGGATGAATATGAATAAAAAATACACAGATGAGTTTAAATTACTAGTAATAAAAGATTATTGTGAAAGTGATATTGGGGTTAGAGCGATAGCCAGAAAATACGGCTTACCATCGAAAAACTATATAAATAATTGGGAAAACCAATTGAAAAGAAAAGGACTACTACCTGATGATGCAGAGAAACCTAATAAAACATCTGGACCTAGTTCAAACTCCCTAAATATAGAATCTGCCAAAACACCTAGAGAAAGAGAACTTGAAATTGAGAATATGAAATTAAGAGCTAGAATTGAATACTTTGAATCCTTGGATTATATGAAACCATTTATACCTAAAAAAAACTAAAAGTAAGGGAATTTAAATATCAAATAATATCTAAATTACAATATAAATATCCTATAGGTTTACTTTGTGAACTTGCAGGAGTAAGCAGAACTTCGTATTATAAATATATAAATAAACCTGCTAAAAACACTGATGAGTTAGAAGAAAAGATACTTAAGATATATGAGAAATCTAAAAAAAGATTTGGTTATAGATCTATAAAAAATAAGTTAAAAGAAGAATATAATTTAGTTGTAAATCATAAAAAAGTTTTAAGGATTATGAGGGAATTAGGGATAAAATCAATAGTTAGAAGGAAAAAGAAGAAACCAGTAGATGGTCCTTTAGGAATAAAGGAAAACCTACTTCAAAGAAACTTTACCGCAAGTAAAAGAGGAGAAAAATATGTAACAGATATAACATATATTCCTACTAAATCAAAGATGATATACATGTGTGTAATTATTGATTTGTTTGATGGAGCAGTAGTATCTAAGGTAATCTCAGATAAGCAAGATAAATGGTTAACAATAAACACAGTAAAAAAGTTAAATAAAAAAGTTAATTTAAGAGGAGCAATTATTCATAGCGATCAAGGAACCCAGTATAGGAGTATTAAATATATTGAACTTTTGGAGAATTTAGGAGTAAAACAAAGCATGTCAAGAAAAGGTAACTGTTGGGATAATGCTAAAGCAGAGAACTTCTTTAGCCATTTTAAATGTGAAGAATTATATCTTTATGATAGATATTTAATAGATTATAATGAAGTAGTAGATATAGCTAATAATTATATTAATTACTATAATACTTATAGATCGCAAAAACGATTAGGTGGATTACCACCAGTAAAATATATAGATCAAAAAGTTGCTTAACCGACTTAAAATTATAATTTATGAAGGACGGTTTACTTTTAAACCATGATTTTATTTAATAAAAAGTGCCAGAAAAAAATAGGTAAAACTAACCGTACCCAAAGTGTAAACCATTAGGGGTTCAGACCAGATAAATCTTTGAAAACATATTTATTAGAATTTGGATATTTAAAAGAAACATGTTCAAACTCTACAGATATTGGTGTACTAGGTACATAGTTTTTATCTGATTCATCTGTAATAAGATTCATATCTAAAAAACCAATAGTATCTTTACAATAGGCAAATTCCCTATGGATATTTGCAAAATCACCTGTAATTTCATTCATCATTAGTGAAAATAAACTGGTTGCAGTTAAATACATAATGAATTCAGAAATTTTAAATGTCATCATACCTTGAAAAGTTAATATATAATAGGCAAATAAATCAGCAAATACCAATCCCAAAATAGATAACAATGATAATCTTCTTTCAACTAAAAATAAATCTCCATAGATACCTTCTAGTTTTTGAATTTCATTTTCATAGCTTTGTAAAAAACGATCTTGGAAATTATAAATTCTAATATCCTTTCCATAACTAAAATCTGTAGTTAGATGCCCATAACCATAATTCCTTCTTTCTGCTTGACTTAATTCTTCTTTTCTTCGATAACGTGCAGCAGATACTTTCGTCAATACCCAAAACGTAAGTAATACAGATATAGCTATAACTGCTACAATCCAAATATTAATTTGTGCTAAAATTACCGCAAGTAAAATTGCTCCAAGTAATTTAGCTCCCAACAAATAAACCATATGATAAATACCTTCAATTCCATTATCATTACTTTGAACAGCTATTATACAGGATTCCATTTCATCAGAAAACTCTGTATTTTCATAATATTTTAAGTCCATAGTCATTGTCTTATGCATTAATTCCTTTAAAAAATTAAATCGAATATAGTTTATTTTATTATATGTTCGTTTTTCAGTCTGTGTTTTAATGGTTTCAAGTCCAAAGCCAACTATGGATACAAGAGCAATAATTTTTATCACTTCCTGTATACTCACATTGCTTTTTAAAATTCTACTTGTAATCCATTCCATAGAAAAAACAGTTAACACAGGAATTAAACCACCAGCTATTCCATGTAAAATCATACTAAACCAAATCTTTTTAGTAACAGGTTCAAGCATTCGCTTGATGTTTTTTTATTAGATGCAGGTTGAATATACTTCATTTTTTACACCCCTTTTGCCCATTGGTCAAATAACTCTGCCAACTTCTTAATTTTTTTATCATTTACATAATAATAAACTTTCCTTCCTTCAGTAGCCATATAAACTAGTTCTGCTTTAGTTAATTGATCCATATGATGGGAAACTGTTGCAGGAGTTAGTCCTATGGTATTTGCAATTTCTTTTAAATAATGTGGCTTTTGACTTAACAGTTTCATGATATTGAATCGATTTTCTTCTCCCATAGATTTCATTTGTTCTATAAAAAGTTCCGTATCATATTTTCCTTTATTAACTAATGCTTCAAGTTCTTCAAATAAAATACCCAAAATCATATTTGGTCTTATAGATTCATCCTTGATAATTGACATTCCAAAAGTACCTTTATTAATAATTGAAAAATACAAATGAATAGGTTCTTCACTTCGAAAACTCCATCGTTCAACATCTATAAAATTTACAATTGGAGTGTTTTTAGCATCACCTTTTCCTAAAGAAGTAAACAATTCAACTTTAGATTGAATATAATGCTCTACTTCGCCATAATATTTCAAATATATTTTTTCGATTTTTTTTATAAGCTCAACATAGGTATCAAATCTCTCATCTGCATGTTGAAACAAGTCCATCATCTTAATTTTTTCATCATTATCTAACTCAGAAGCCATAATTTTTTCTATATAATAATCTACATCAAAAGCTCTATCCCTCATTTCTTTAAGAGCCTTTCTCGCCTCTCCTATCTCATCTAAATCCGATTGTTCTGTTTCCGCATCTATGTTTTGGAGATTATAATGGCAAGCATTAAAAAATTCTACTTTCGATAATTCATCTACTTCCTTTGCATTAGTAAATCGAGTCACTAATTCAAAAAATCCACAATCCTTATTTCCAGATTGGATAATAAATAAATCTCTCCATTCTGGATAATCTTTTAAAACCTCTATAGCTTTATCAAAAACTTCTGTATAAAATTTTATTAAATCGCTATATTTTCCATTTATTTCATCTTCAGATAATATAAAACGATCCTTGTTTTCAATTATGTGTACAGGATCTCCTTTTTTGCGATTTAATACTTCTTTTACAATAGCACTTGCTTCCCAATAGATATTTGGTTTATTTTCAATAATCAACTTCATAATTTTACCCCTCTCACCTATACTTTTATTGCTTTTCTTTATCATATATCTAAATTAGATATATGTCAAATATAGATTGATATATAAAATTGATTTATAGAAAGAGGAGAAGGACAATAACCTGTCCCCTTGTCCCTACTCATCTAGATATACATTTTTTGCTATTTTTACTGCTTCTCTAGCATCTTTACCATAATAATCAGCCTTAATCATATTTGCATAATTTTCATTAAGTACTGCTCCACCCACCATTATTTTGCAATCAATTCCTTTTTCTCTTATAGCCTTAATTGTCTTTTCCATATTTACAACAGTAGTAGTCATAAGGGCACTTAATCCCACAAGCTTTACATTATGTTTCAATATAGCCTCTACCACTGTTTCAATCGGCACATCTTTCCCTAAATCAATTACTTTAAAGCCATAATTCTCTAATAATATTTTTACTATATTTTTTCCTATATCATGAATATCGCCTTTTACCGTTGCTAAAACTATTTTCCCTTTATTTACTCTTTTTTCTTTCATATCTACATGAGACTTAATCACTTCAAAAGACTTTTTTGCAGTTTCTGCTGATTGGATTAATTGAGGTAAAAACATCTCTCCCCTTTCATATTTCTCCCCTACTTTATCTAATGTCGGAATTATTTGAAAATCAATAATGTCCATGTAATCTTTAGTTTTTAATAATTCCTCTGTAATTTCACCTACTTCTTCTTTTAATCCATCAAGTATTATAGTTTCTATGTTTTTTTGAGAAGATTTGACTGATTTATCATCTATATCTATTTTTATATTATCTTTATAGAAATTTATATAATTTACTGTTTCCTTATCATGATTAGACAGTACTCTAAAAGCTTTAACTAAATCCATCATTTCTTCATCCTTAGGATCTAATATAGGCATATCCAATCCATAAGTCATAGCCATAATTAAAAAAGTTCTATTTAAAAGCTCTCTTCTAGGCAATCCAAAAGAAATATTACTAACTCCCAATACGGTTTTAACCCCATATGTCTCTTTAATTTTCTTTATAGCCTTTATAGTTTCAAAAGCCTGTTCTTGATTTACCGATGCTGTAAGGGTAAGACAATCTATTATTATATTATTTTTATCTATACCAAAACTTTCAGCTACATCTAGTATTTTTTTGCAAATATCACATCTTTCTTGCCAACTTGATGGTAAACCATTTTCATCCATAGTTAGTCCTATCACATTTGTGCCATATTTTTTAACTATCGGAAATATTGTTTCCATCGTTTTCATATCACCAGTAACAGAATTAATTATAGGTTTCCCATTGTAAACCCTAACAGCTCTTTCTATTGTTTCTGGATCCACACTATCTATTTGAAGAGGAGTATCTAAAATTCCTTGAATTCCCTTAACTATTCTTTCCATAGTTATTGTTTCATCAATTTCCGGTATTCCTACATTTATATCTAATATATCTGCTCCCAGTTTTTGCTGTTCTATTGCTTCTCTTAATATATATCTCATGTCCATGTTTTTTAGTGCATTTTTAAGTGCTTTTTTTCCTGTAGGATTAATCCTTTCTCCTACTACTTGTATACTTCCATCTATAAATATGGTTTTTGTTGCTGAGCAAACAGTAGTATAATCTTTATGTGAAATACTCAAAGGTTTAATGGAATATAATTTTTTTGAAATAGCCTTTATATAATCTGGATTTGTACCACAACAACCTCCAAATATTGAAATTCCCTTGTTTGCCATTTTAACAATTTCTTTTGAAAATTCTTCTGGCATTATATCATATATTGTCTTTCCGTCTTTATATATTGGTAATCCTGCATTAGGTCTAGCTATAACTGGAATTGATGTATATTTTAATATTTCATCCATTATAGGATGAAATTCTTTCGGACCTAAAGAGCAGTTAATTCCCAATGCATCTACTCCTAATGCTTCTAGTACAAACACCATAGTTTTTGGATCCGTGCCCATCAAAGTTCTTTTGTTATCTTGAAAAGTCATAGTTGCAAAAACAGGCAAATTGGTGTTTTCTTTTGCAGCTAGTATAGCAGCTTTCATTTCATATAAATCCGACATAGTTTCTATCAATATTAAATCTATGCCCATATTACTGCCAGCTATTATTTGTCTTTTAAATACATCATAGGCTCTTTCAAACCCTAAAGTTCCTATTGGTTTTAAAATTTGCCCTGTAGGACCTATGTCTAATGCAACAAATTTACCCTTACTAGCCTTTCTAGCAATATCTACTCCTGCTTTAACAACCTTTTCTACAGAATAAGGAGTATTTTTCAATTTGATTTCATTGGCACCAAAAGTATTGGTCGTTATTATATCAGCTCCTGCTTCTATATACCTATTATGTATATCTAATACAATATTAGGTTTTTCAATATTAAATATTTCTGGTGCCTCACCTGCCTTTAATCCTCTCTGTTGTAGCATAGTACCCATTGCTCCATCGAATATCAAAAATTCTTTGCCAATAACATCTCTTATATCTAACATCTATCATCCACCCTTTTTATAAATACAGTTATTTTTTGAGGAACAATTCTTACAACTTATTTCAAAAGACTCTTTTTGTTCCTTTAATCCTATAATAGCTGTAACAGATTTTCTTGGTATCATTATCATCTCTTCAGTTACCGTTAATCCAATTTTATCAGCTTTCAATACATTTAATAATTTAGATTGTATGTTTAGAGAAAAATCGCCGTATCCTGGGCTATATCTTGATGTAATATTTAATTTGTATTCCTCTTTAGCAATGCTACTTATTTCCTCTTGAACTTTATCACATATACTTTCAACCAATGCCGTTGCACAGGCATCTAATACAAAACTCCTCGTTAAATCATAATTCTTATAATACTCAATTTTTCTATCTACTAAAGCACCTATAGTAACTCCCATCAATGCACATTTAAAACAATTATCTAAATGCTTATTTATATTTTCCCCTTCCAAATAAATATCGGTTCCCTTAAGCAAGAGGTTTCCTTCATTAATTTCTAAATCTAATATATTATATACATATTTAGGATAAGCTATTTTTAAAATTTCCTCAATACAATCATATACATATACTCTTAAATCCGAATTAGCCCTTTTAGGAGATACACCTAAATACCTTAAAACTTCATTTTCTTCAATATACACTTATATCACCTAACCTTTAAACAACGCCTTTTCTATCTATTATTTATTGCATATCTTATACTTGAAAATTTTTGTACAATTTCACTGGCAATTTTAGGTTTATTCATAGTATATATATGGATACCATCTACGCCCCAAGAAAGTAAATCAATTATTTGTTCTGTTGCATATATAATTCCAGCTTCTTTTAATGCCTCTGGTTGATATTCATATTTATTAAGAATCCTAATAAACTTTTTAGGCAAAGTAGCTCCTGATAATGACACCATCTTTTTTATCTGTTTTTTATTAAGAACAGGCATTATTCCTGCCATAATAGGAATATCTATATTCTTTTTTATTAATTTGTCCTTGTATTCATAAAATTTCTCATTATCAAAAAACAATTGAGTAACTAAAAAATCAACACCACAATCAACCTTTTGTTTTAAATTTTCAATATCTTTATCTAAACTATTACATTCTATATGTCCTTCGGGATAAGCTGCAGCACCAATAGAAAATTTGCCGATTTTTTTTATATGCCTTACCAAATCCTTTGCATACTTATAATCACTTTTTCCATGAAATTTATTAATAGGAGGATCTCCTCTTAATGCTAAAATATTGTCGATATTGTTTCTTTTTAATTTTTCTAATATAAACTCAGTTTCTTTTTTAGTAGAAGTATAGCATGTTAAATGTGCCAACGTCTCTATTCCATATTTATTTTTTACAGTTGAAGCAATTTCTATTGTTCTATCTTTATTACTTCCACCAGCTCCATAAGTAACACTTATGAAATCTGGATTTAATCCCTTTAGCCCTTCTACAGTATCATATATTGTTTCAATAGGATATTCTTTTTTAGGTGGAAAAATTTCGAAAGATATAACAGGGCTTTTCTTTAAAAAGATATCTTTTATAAACATATATTATCCCCCTCTAATCATCTTATTCTTGAATAAAAGCAATCAACATCTAAGGCCTTGGCCTTAACAACTATTTTATCCACATCCCTTTTTAAAAGCCAGTCAAATATTATTGCTACATTTTTACCTTCCCCAATTAGTTTAAACTCACCATAGGAAGTACAATCTGTCAATAACAAGTCTAGATGTTTTTTATTTTTAAAAGTAAATCTAAAATAATACTTTCCATCAAAACCTAAATGCTTCTTTTTATTTATTACTTCATTTATACATACATTTTCATTTTTGTAAATTCCCTTTATAATATTAAATACATCTAATATTATAGAGTTTGCTGTAGGATCTTTTCCTGCACCTTGCCCATAAAAATGTAGTTCTCCAGCGTTTACTCCTTGTAATAAAACTAAATTAAATGCATCAATTACATTAGAGAAAAAAGAATCTTTGTTAACTAATACTGGCTCCACTGATGCATAAATACGCCCATCCTTAATCTTTGATTTCCCAATAAGTTTAGGTATTAAATTTATTTTTTTAAATGCCTGTATATCTTCAACTGCTATTTTATCTATTCCATAACAATCAATATAATCAAAATTTACTTTTTGGCCATAGGCAATAGTCGATAATATAGATAGTTTTCGTGCTGTATCATAACCATTGATATCATCTGTAGGATCTAGTTCTGCATATCCTTTCTCTTGAGCATAATTTAAAGCTATATCAAAAGAAAGTTCTTCTTCATACATTTTAGTCAAGATATAGTTTGTAGTACCATTTAATATTCCCTCAATTTGAAATATATTATCTACTTCTGCTATTTGTTTTAGTGGATTTACAATAGGTATTCCACCTCCTACACTTGCTTCAAACAAAAATGCTTTTTCCTTTTGTCTTGCAAGATTTTGAAACTCACACAGATTAGGAGCTACAACTGCTTTACTAGCTGTTGTAACATGTTTATTGTTTTCTAAAGCATATTTTATACAATTATATGCAACCTCTCTATCACTCAAAGCATCTACCACTATATCAATTTCTTCATCATCTAGTATCTCCTTAGGATTTAAGGTTAATAGTTTCCTATCTATATTCACAGATCTATTCTTATCCATATTTTTTATTAATACCTTTTTTATTCTAATATCCTTATTTAATTGATTTTTAAAAAGAACTCTTTGTTTGTTGATAATATCGTATACACCTGAACCAACAGTGCCTAAACCTAAAAGTCCAATATTTACCATTAATATTCTCCTTTCTTTCTTAAACATTCGAAAACCCAATTATTGAAAAATAGTACACAGTGCGCTCTCCATTTCATTTTTGGAATATTATTTGTATTGTCATTGTCAAAATAATTTTGAGGAATACTAATATTTTTATTCAATACTATATCTCTTTCATATTCTTTTTTTAAAGTATCTGCTTCATATTCAAAATGTCCTGTTAAATATATTTCGCTTAAATCTTTGTTTGCTATTAAAAATGATCCAATTTCATCATTGTCCGATAATATGTCTAATTCGTCCTTATATTTATTTATATCTTCTTTTTCAATAAAAAAGTATCTTGAATGAGGAACTAAAAATTCATCATCAAAACCTTTTAAAAGTTTATGGTTTTCTTCAATAATTTTATGTGGAAATATGCCAAAAATTTTATCCCTAACAATTCTTTTTGGCATTTTATAATGATAATATAAACCTGCCAAAGCTCCCCAACAAATGTATATAGTTGATTTTATATTTTTTTTAGAAAATTCCATTATGGATTTGAGTTCTTCCCAATAGTCTATTTCTTCAAATCCCTTTAATTCCAAAGGAGCTCCCGTTATTATCAAACCATCTAAAAAATTTTTATTTATATCACTAAAAGTTAAATAATTGTTTTTCAAATATTCGATATTGCAATTCTTAGGGATGTAAGTTTCTAGCCTGAAAAAATACAAGCTTACTTCCGTAAAAATTTCAGAAAAAATATTTGAAAACTGATTTTCTGTTTCAATTTTATTTGGCATTAAATTCAAAATACCTATTTTAGGAATCTTAATTTCATCTGATGTATAATAATCTCTATCGTACATTATCATCACCTTTATATTAAGCTTAATGCTTTATCAAAATCAGCAATAATATCCGAAATATCTTCTATGCCAACAGACACTCGTATCATATCTTCTGAAATCCCTGATTTTTTTAAACCTTCAATGCTTAATTGTCTATGAGTAGTTGAAGCAGGATGAAGCACCGAAGTTCTCGCATCACCTAGGTGAACTACTAAAGCAACAAGATCTAAATTTGTCATGAATTTTTTAGCTGCATTTTTACCACCTTTTATTCCAAATGTAAGTATTCCACTTCCTCCTAAAGGTAAATATTTTTCACTTAATTCGTAATCAGGATGTTCTTTAAGTTTTGGATAATTCACCCATGATACTTTTTCATGCCCTTTTAGATATTCTGCTAATTTCAACGCATTTTCACTATGTCGTTCCATTCTCAAGTGGAGGGTTTCTGTTCCAACATTTAACATAAATGCATTGAAGGGACTTAAAATACATCCTATATCTCTAAGCAGCTGCGATCTTGCTTTTGTTATATATGCTTTTTCTTTAAATTGCTCATAATATCTTATACCATGGTAACTTTCGTCTGGTTCTGTCAATTCAGGATACTTCCCATTATCCCAGTTAAAGTTACCACCATCCACTATTATTCCACCAATATTGTTAGCATGACCATCAATATATTTAGTTGCTGAATGTATTACAATATTTGCTCCATATTTTAATGGTTGACACAAATAAGGCGTAGGAAAGGTATTGTCAACAATTAATGGTATGTCTAATATTTTTGCAATAGTAGAATACTTTTCAAAATCAAGTACATTTAAAGCAGGATTACCAATAGTTTCTACAAAAAGAGCTTTAGTATTTGATTTGGCATAAGTCAAAATTTCATCTACATCTAAACTTGGTTCAACAAAAGTTACTTCTATACCATATCTTTTTAAAGTTGTAGATAACAATGTATATGTTCCACCATACAATGTAGATATAGCAAGTATATGCTGACCTTGTTCACATATATTTAATATTGCAATAGTTGTAGCTGACTGACCTGATGATGTAGCTAATGCACCTGCTCCACCTTCTAATTGATTTATTTTTTCTTCAAAAGCAGCAACTGTAGGATTACTAATCCTAGAATACATATCCCCTTCTTCTTTTAAATCAAAAATATTAGCAAGTTTATCTGGATCATCGTATTTATATGTGGTACTTTGATAAATAGGAAGTACTCTTGGCTCTCCAATCTTTGGTGAATATCCTCCTTGTACACATATTGTTGCTATCTCCCAATTTTTTTTCATCTTTTATGTCTCCTTTCTTAAAATAAAAAACACTTCTCAGAAATAAGAAGTGCTTCAAATTTAATATTGATAACTCTTCTTATCTCTCAGCTAATAGCTGCAGGATTTAGCACATTTCCAGTAAAAACTGGCTGTTGCTGGGTTTCATCGGGCCAGTCCCTCTACCTCTCTAGATAAGAATCCTTAAAAAAATCCTCCCTAACATCTTAGGAAGGATTTTTTCTTTGTTATCCAACTTATCGATGTTAGCGGAACCACCTTATTAAAAATAATAGGTTGGTGTAGGGTCAACGAGCTAACTCTCTACCCTAACTCTGGATAAGGAAAATATTCAATTGTATGTATATTATATTATCATTGTCAGTAAAATATGTCAATATTTTTTGAAATTTTTATTATCTATAATATATCTAAATTTAAATATACAAATAATAGTTTACAAATACACACTTTTTGTTGTTGACAATAATACCTTTTTTATGTTAGGATGTTATTTAATTAAATAAATAGCAATGTAACTAAGAGGCCGCGACTTGTTAAGAGTACTATAATTTAAATTTATAGGAAAGGAACAGTCGCCGAAATATAGATCTTTTCTATATTGGGACTATACTGAATAAGTATAGTACTGTCATTAGAAAATTGCCCAATTTTCTAATGGAGCACTTGCTACATTGGGGCAAAAGGTAATTGTAAAAACAGTCTTGAGTTCCTTTTGCTCAAGACTGTTTTTTTATACAAGCTTAGCCAATAGCCATGTACAAAAGACAAAATTGGCTTAATAATATAAATAACATTAAAGAAGGTGGTGAAGATAATGAAACTTTTTGGAACTATGACAATAAATGAATTAGGGCATTTAGAAATTGGGGAATGTGATTCGATACATCTAGTAGAAAAACATGGAACACCTTTGTATGTAATGGATGAAAACTTGATTAGAGACAATTGTAAGCTTTTCAAAACAACTTTTAATAGTAAAGATATTGAAACTGAAATTATTTATGCATCTAAAGCCTTTCTTACACTAGCTATGTGTCAATTAATAGAAGAAGAAGGATTGTCACTAGATGTAGTATCAGGGGGAGAATTATATACGGCAATTAAAGCAAATTTTCCAGTTCATAAAATTTATATGCATGGAAATAACAAGACTAGAGAAGAATTGACTATGGCTATAGAATCAGGAATAAAAAGAATAATTGTTGATAATAAATATGAGGTAGATTTAATTGAAAATATTTGTGAATCACTTAATAAAAAAGTTTCTGTATTATTAAGAGTAAATCCAGGAATTGAAACTAATACACATGAATATATCAAAACTACTAAAAATAATTCAAAATTTGGTGTAAGTATTTTTAGCAAAGATACATTAAATATTATAAATAAGCTTAATACCAGTAAATATATAGATTTCAAAGGCTTTCATAGTCATATAGGCTCTCAAATTTTACACAATGAATCTTTTTATGAAGAAATTAATATTATGATAGAATTTATTAAAATGATTTCTGAAAATTTTGGAATAACTATCCAAGAATTGAACCTAGGGGGAGGCTTTGGGGTATATTATTCTAAAGGGGATGTTCCTCTTGATTTAAAAAAACTCCTTAAAAACATGCTTAATAAGATTAGGATTAAAGCTAATGAATTAGAAATAGCATATCCTAAAGTAATGATAGAACCAGGAAGATCTATAGTAGCAAATGCAGGAACTACATTGTATAGAGTAGGATCTACTAAAAAAACATATAGTGGAAAACATTATATTTTTGTAGATGGTGGTATGAACGATAATCCAAGAACATCTTTGTATGGTGCACAATATGAAGCAGCCATAGCAAATAGAATGAATGATAAAGATGAAGATGTCTATACCATCACTGGTAGATGTTGCGAATCTGGAGATATAATTGTCAAAGATATTACCTTACCACATCCTGAGATTGGGGATATTATTGCAGTTTCAACAACGGGTGCCTACAACTACAGTATGTCAAGTAATTATAATCGACTTCCTAAACCCCCAGTAATCTTTGTGAAAAATGGAGAATCGCGATGTGTTGTTAAAAGAGAAACATATGAAGACATTATAAAAAATGATATATATTTATAATTATAGGAGGAAAATATTATGAAAGTAGTAGTACAAAAATATGGTGGTAAATCCGTAGAAACCATTGAAAAAATGCAAAACATAGCAGATAATGTAATTCAAAAAAAAGAAGAAGGTTACAATGTAGTGGTAGTAGTTTCTGCTATGGGAAAAACAACAAATCAGCTTATTGAAATGGCTAAAACTATTTCAGAGCATCCTTGCAAAAGGGAACTAGATATGCTAATGGCAACAGGAGAGCAAGTGTCAAGTTCATTATTATCTATGATATTAAAAGAAAAAGGATATGATGCTGTTTCTTTAACGGGTTTTCAAGCAGGAATTAAAACAAAGGGTGTTCATACTAAAAATAAAATCGTAAAAATAGATATTGATAATGTTAAAAAACATTTAGAAGAAGATAAAATCGTAGTAGTTGCTGGTTTTCAAGGAATTAATGAATTGGGTGAAATAACTACACTGGGTCGTGGAGGATCAGATACAACTGCCGTAGCTTTAGCAGCAAAATTACAATGTGCTTGCGAAATATATACAAATGTTGAAGGAATATACAGTGTAGATCCTAGATTTTTCCCCAATGCAAAAAAACTAGACTATATAAGTTATGGGGAAATGATGGAAATGGCCAGTCTAGGGGCAAATGTTATGGAAACTAGATCTGTGGAAATAGGACATAATTATAATGTACCAATTTATGTAGCCTCTAGTTATCAAAATACTAAAGGAACATATATAAAGGAGTTTGATAAAAATATGGAACAAAAAAGTATAACTGGTTTAAGTGTAAATGATGATATACTAATGGTAACCATTAATAATGTTCCTTATTCACCAAAAAATATTTCAGATATCTTTAGTAAATTAGCTAGTCAAGAAGTGAATATTGATATGATTAGCCAGACATCTCCAAATAAAGGATATGTAAATATATCTTTTACTACATCAAAAGAAAATGCATCTATAGTTAATAATATTATGAATGAATTAAAAAAAGAAATTTGCAGTATGGAGATACAAAATAATACTGATTTAACAAAAATATCTGTAGTAGGAATGGGTATGAGAAATGAACCCGGAGTTGCTTCTAAAGTGTTTAAATTATTCGCAGAAAATAATATTAACTTTAAACAAGTTACTACTTCCGAGATTAGTATTTCTTATACAATTTATGCTTCTGATAGGCAAAAAGCAATAAATGTCTTATGTAAGGCTTTTGATTTATAAGTTTAGATAATACAATACAAAAAAATTATGAGGTGATAAAATGAAAAAAGTTAATTTAGCTATTGTTGGTGCTACAGGTATGGTAGGTGGAACGTTGATTCAAGTATTAGAAGAAAGGAATTTTCCTATTAATCAAATATATTTCTTTGCTTCTGCAAATTCAAAGGGAAAAGTAATTTTATTTAAGGGTAATGAATATCTCGTGGAAGAACTCACTGAAAATTCTTTTGATAAAGAAATAGATATTGCTCTATTTTCAGCAGGTGGAAATATTAGCAAAAAATTTGCACCTATTGCTAAAAACAAAGGAATTATTGTTATTGATAATAGTAGTGCTTGGAGAATGGATAAGGATGTGCCTTTAGTTGTTCCTGAAGTAAATCCAGAGGATATTAAGTGGAATAGTGGAATTATAGCTAACCCAAATTGTAGTACTATTCAATCTGTTGTCCCTCTAAAAAATTTAGATAATAATTTTAAAATCAAGAGAATTGTATATTCTACTTATCAAGCTGTATCTGGTTCTGGTGTAGATGGTATTCAAGATTTAGAAAATGGAATAAAAGGTTTAGAAAACACTAAATATCCTCATCCAATAGCATTTAATTGTCTACCACATATTGATGACTTTATGGAAAATGGGTATACAAAAGAAGAAATAAAAATGATTGAAGAAACAAAGAAAATACTTGGTAGACCTGATTTAAAAATAACTGCAACAACGGTAAGGGTGCCTGTAAAATATGGTCATTGTATATCTGTTAACATAGAGTTTGAAAAGGCATTTGAACTTGAAGAAATATATAATCTTTTAGAAAAAACTGAAGGAATTATCATAAAAGATAATCCTAAAGAAAATCTTTATCCTATGCCTATTAATGTAGAAGGGAAAGATCAAGTCTATGTAGGTAGAATAAGAAGAGATTTCAGTTTGGAAAATGGAATTAATATATGGGTAGTAGCTGATAATATTAGAAAAGGAGCCGCTACTAATGCTGTACAAATTGCAGAATTATTAATTGAAAAATAATAAAAATTACAATAAAAATCATAGCCCTAATTGCAATCAGGGCTATGATTTTTATATATAGGTATAATAATTAAATCTTAGTGATATATCAATATTAACTTCTTTTCCTACTAATTAGTTCTTCTTTTATATCATCAATAAACACATCTTCATTTACCATAAGAACTAAAAGATGATATACTAAGTCGCTTATTTCATAAATTAGTTCTTCTTTATTTCTATTTTTAGCGTAGTGTCAAATATAAAGATATATTTAGACACCCAAACTCTGATTTTTAAACATTTTATTTCAATTTGGATGTCTCCCCCCTCTTTTGATATAGTTTTAGTAGAAGTTAAAACAATAAAATTCATAAGAAAAGGAGAGACAAACCAAAATGAAAGCTTTAATTAATAATTTAGTAAACAGAATTAAAATTTTACATTCTTTAGTTGTATATCTTTTAATACCTTATATTAAAAATTCTATTGTTCCTAAAAGTAATAAACCTGTCAATAAGCCCTATAGAAAAATTGAGGTTGATACTAAACTTCCAATTGTTGAAAATACTCAGTTTTATGACTATAAGGCTCTCTTAAAGGATTATGAATCAAAGCTGTATTTGTCAAGTGAATATTCCCCTCTATTTGAATCGAAAATTCCTCTAGTTTG
>CAZMBD010000033.1:0-21204 GCA_964564325.1 uncultured Clostridiaceae bacterium | reverse complement strand
ACTACATATAGCATTGCAAAAAATACTGTCAGTCCTAATACCATAGTATAGTCATTGTCAGTAACAGCTTGTACATAATAACGACCAAGACCTGGTATTGAGAACATCCTCTCAATTATAAAGGAACCTCCAAATATACCTGCAACTGCAGGTCCAATCATTGTAACAATAGGAATCATTGAGTTTCTTAAAACATGTTTTCCAATAATTCTATTCTTTTTACAACCTTTTGCCTTTGCTGTAATAATATAATCTTCTCCAATTACAGAAAGAGTACTATTTCTCATAATTTTCGTATAACCTGCAATACCACCAATAGTGTATGATAATACAGGAAGTACATAGTGTATAGGTTTACCCCAACCAAATACTGGCACTAATTTCCACTTATAAGCTATAAAATATTGAAGTAACGCTGCAAACACAAAACTCGGAATACATATAGCTAAAACAACACATACTCTTATGACATGATCTCCTACCTTTTCCCTATTAAGCGCTGATATCAAACCTAATAACATACCAATAGTAAACTGTAATATTAAAGCTATTATACCTATTTTAGCTGAAATAGGTGCATTTTTCTTAATGATATCATTTGCAGATTGTCCCGTATAAATAATTGATTCTCCAAAATCACCTGTAGTAATAAGGTTTTTCATATATATTGCATATCTTTCAGTAACTGGCTTATCGAGACCATATTTTACACGAATTACTTGTTGTGCCTTTTCAGGCATTTGTTCAACCTTAGCTGCTATAGGATCTCCAGGAGCTCCTGCTATTAAAAAGAATGTTGCAGTAATAATTAAAAATAAAGTAATAACTGCATAAAATATTCTTTTAACTATAAATTTGAACATAAACTCACTCCTATTCTTGTGACTATTCTACATTTTTGTTTTCATATACTAGTATTAGCAATTTATTTTTAAAAAATAAATTTGATAAACAAGACATAATTTTAACTACATCATGTCTTGTTTATCCTTACTTTTAAAATTTAAAAATTGTTAATTTTCCTTTAAGTTTTGTTTCTTTATAAGATATGTTTTTCTATTATTCTATATATATTTTAGTGTAGTCTACTCCAGCATTTGATCCTGGATAATAACCTTTTACATAGTCAGCTACATATGTTACTCCCTTTCCAACATAAGTAGGTGCAATAACTCCTGTACCAACTAACAATTTTTCTGCTTCATAGAATAACTCTGCTCTTTCTTTATTATCAGTACTAGCAGCTGCTGCTTCCATTAATTCATGGAATTTATCAGCATCAGGTCCTGTCCAGCCAGATTTTTTACTGTCAAAATAGCCATTAACAGGGTCATATATACTTAATAATGTATTAGGATCGTTGTAATCAGGTGACCATCCACCAGTAAATATATCATAGTCTCCTTCATCAACCTTATCCCACATGATATTCCATTCCATCATATCTATTGTAATTGTAACACCTAATTTTTCTTGCCATTCTTGTAGTAGCCATTCTGCTGATTTCTTAGAATATTCAGAAGTACCTCTTGTTGCATACCTAACTTCCATCTTTGATGGATCTGGATCTAATCCTTCTTCCTCAAGTCCTTCTATTAAAAGTTCTTTTGGATCTGGATATTCTTCTCTCCATTCTTTTAAGAAGTCAAGATCTCCATCAATTAAATCTACATATAAATCGTCACCACAGTTTAAAACTTCTGGTACTAAAGAATAAACAGGTATACTTGCTCCATGGTTTAAGTCTTCATTGTATTTTTCTCTATCAATAGCCAAAGAAAATGCTAATCTTATCTTTGGATTTTTGAAGTATTTGTTTGAACAATTAAAGCCATAGAATTCTGGTGCATTACCCATTATTTCTATTTTACGGAACTTGTCTCCTTCTGATTCAATTTCTACTTGCCATTCCGGATCACTTGTTCCTACAATATCAGTTTCACCAGTTAAAAATGCTTGAATTGCTGCAGTGTTTTCTTCAACAACAAATCTATTTATTTTTTCAAGTTTTACACTATCTGCATCCCAATATTTTTCATTTTTTGAAAATTCCATTTTAACATTTGGTTCCCAACTATCAAGATTAAATATTCCATTAGTAAGTACTTTATCTACTGAAGAACCATATGCTTCTCCCCATTCTTCATATTTATCTTGTCTAACAGGTTTAGCACGGTCAAGTAGTTGAACAAAATATCCACATGGACTAGCTAATGTAAATTCAACTGTTTTTTCATCAATTGCTTTTACACCAATATCTTCTGGACTTTTACCTTCATCATAATGTGCTTCTGTGAAGTTTTCAATAATTCCATCAAATAACCACGCATTAGTAGAAGCTACTTCTGGTGTAGCCATTTGTCTAAATGTATAAACAAAATCATCTGCTGTTACAGGTACATCATCATTCCAAACTGCATCTTCTCTAATATAGAAAGTGTATACAAGTCCATCATCACTTTCGTCCCAACTTTCTGCAACTCCTGGTTTAATCGTTGCAACACCATTTTCATCAGATACATAATAAATCAAGCTTTCAAGAATCATTCTTTGTACATTATAATCAGGTTCTGATGAATTTAGTAATGGATTTAAACCTGTAGGTTCATCTAAAGTACTGAAACTATAAACTTGTTCTCTTTCTGTTTTACCATCTTCAACTGTTTTACCATCTTCAACTGTTTTACCAGTTTCTTGTTTATCATTGCCACAAGCAGTTAGTACTCCTAAACATAAAATTACTACCATTGATAAAGCAATGATTTTCCTAAAACTTTTTGTTTCCATAAAATTACCCTCCTTATTATAATTTGCTAATGTTTTAAAGCAAAAACTTTTATTTCTAATTGCGTCATCTTCTCCTATTAGATAGTTTTAGGGGGGAGTTCATCCAAAATTATCCTCTAGGAGAGATGATACAAAATTAGAATCTAAAACTACAATTAAATAAAATTTGTTAATTTCTAAACATTAGCAAGGTGCTACATTAAAATATAATGCAAGAACCTTGCCATGTAATCGTTTCCGTGAAATAGGGATTTGTATAAATACAATACAGGAAAGTACGGTTTTTCGTACTTTCCTGTATTGAAAATAGGACTTAAGCCTATATTTATGGCCTACCCTTTGTATATATCTTAGTATAATCTAGGCCAACACATGGATTAGTATAATAACCTTGTACATAATCAGCTAAATAAACTGTTGATGTTCCACAATAAGTAGGAATGATTACACCTGTACCTACTAATAATTTTTCTGCCTCTAAAAGTATCTCTGCCCTTTCTTGATTATCTGGAGAAAGAGATGCCTCTATTAATAATTCATGGAACTTGTCAGCATCAGGTCCTGTCCAGCCAGATTTATCACTACTAAAATATCCATCAATAGGATCATAGATTTCTAGCAATGCACTAGGGTCATTATAATAAGGTCCCCAACCTGCAGTACATATATCGTAATCTCCTTCATCAACTTTATCCCACATAATATTCCATTCCATCATATCTATTGTAATTGTAACACCTAATATTTCTTGATATTGTTGTAATAACCACTCTGCTGACTTTTTAGAATATTCAGAAGTACCTCTTGTTGCATATCTAATTTCCATCTTTGATGGATCTGGATCTAATCCTTCTTCTTCAAGTCCTTCTATTAAAAGAGCCTTAGGATCTGGATACTTTTCTTGTAAAGTTTTTATAATTTCATTTTCCCCATTAACTCTTTCACTATATGGTTTATCTCCTACATTAATTACCCCTGGCATTAAAGAATAAAGTGCTTCAGATTCACCATGTCTTAAATCGTCAATGTATTTTTCTCTATCAAAAGCTAAGGCAAAAGCTAATCTTATCTTTGGATTTTTGAAATATTTATTTTGACAATTAAGTCCTAAAAATTCTGGTGCATTTTCAGGTGATTTAATTACTTTAAATCTATCTCCTTCTGCTTCAATCTGTTCTTGCCAATCAGGATCATTCGTTCCAGCCACATCAATTTCTCCACTAAGTAGTGCTTGTATTGTTGTTGCAGGATCCTCTAAAGTTTTTCTCTCCATTCTTTGAAGTTTTACATTGTCTGCATCCCAATATTTTTCATTTTTAATAAAAGTCATTTGAACATTTTGTTCCCAACTTTCAAGTACAAAAGGTCCATTAGTTACAACTTTGTCCATGGAAGAACCGTATGCTTCTCCCCATTCTTCATATTTATCTTGTCTTACTGGTTTTGCTCCAGTAAGTAAATCAAGAAAATATCCATATGGTTTAGTTAGTGTAAATTCAACTGTTTTTTCATCAATTGCTTTTACACCAATATCTTCTGGCTCTTTATCATATTCAGGAGTTTCGCCATCGTTATAATGTGCTTCTGTGAAGTTCTCAATAACATCATCAAATAGCCAAGCATTTGTAGAACCTACCTCTGGTGTAGCCATCATCCTAAATGTATAAACAAAATCATCAGCAGTTACAGGAACACCGTCATTCCATACTGCATTTTCTCTGATATAAAAAGTGTATACAAGACCATCATCACTAATATCCCAAGATTCAGCTGCTGCTGGTTTTATTACTGCATTACCATCTTCATCAGCAACATCATTAACTAAGGTTTCTAAGATGATTGCCTGAGCACCATTATCAGGCGCTGTTGTATTAATCATTGGGTTTAGGCCTATAACTGCACTATTGCTACTAAACCTAAAAATTTGTTCTTCGTCAATTTGGTCTTCTTCAACTACATCTTCTTCTGGAACTTCCACATCTTCTTCGCCTACTGCTGGTTCCTCCTTGCCCTTGCATCCAGTTAATGTAACTGAAAGCAATAACACAATTACTAATAAAATACTAACATTCTTTAAACTTTTAAATCTCATATCTTCCCTCCTCATGATAATAGCAGTGTTTAAATAAAATTTTTATTAAAACACTTTGAATTGTTTTATTTTATCATCATCTTCTACAGGTAGTTTTTGGGGGAGATATATAAAAAACTACCTTGTTAAAAAAGATGATGTAAAATTAAAATACAGGAAAACCATTTAAATATTTAAAAATATAATTATTTTCGCTTTCCCGCTATATCACTGCACATCAATAGTATTATGCAAGAACCTTGCCATGTGAATATTCTTGCATAATAGAGGTTTAAAAGAATACAAAAAAAGGAAGTACCGAAATCGGTACTTCTCTGTATTGAAAATGGGACTTTTTTCATTTTTCTGTCTCAATTTTAGAAATTATTAAATTAGATATTTCTAGTTTCCTTCCTTAACCATTCTTTTTCTTCTTCTGTTAAATATGGAGAAAGTTTATTATATACTTCTTCATGATAATCATTAAGCCATTTTCTTTCTTCTTCACTAAGTAGTTTTACATCTACACCATCTAAATCTATAGGTACATAGGACATTGCTTCAAATTTCATAAATTGGCCAGAATCAGTTTTAATATCTTCCTCTACAACTGCTACATTTTCAAGTCTAATACCATGTTTACCTTCTTTATATACACCTGGTTCTACAGTAACAACCATTCCTTTTTCAAATACTACATTGCCTGATTTCATAGATAATCCATGGGGACCTTCGTGAACATTTAATAAAAATCCTACCCCATGTCCTGTACCACATTTATAATCTGAACCTTCTTGCCATAATGGATAACGTGCTATGGCATCTAAGCTAGTACCTGTGGCTCCATATAAGAATCTTGCATTAATTAAATTTATATGAGATTTCAATGTAAGAGTAAAGTCTCTTTTTTCTTCTTCTGAAATATCTCCTAGTATTATGGTTCTAGTAATATCTGTAGTTCCATCATAGTATTGTCCACCAGAATCTACTAAAAACATTCTTTCTGGTTTTAATTCATAATTAGACTTACCTTCTTCCGCTTTATAATGCATCATGGCTGCATTTTCTTTATAAGCAGCTATAGTATCAAAACTTGGTTCTATAAAGCCTTCCTGTTCTCTTCTAAAATCTTCTAATTTCTCTGTTGCAGATATTTCTGTTATAGTAGTCTTTCCTACATTTTTATCTAACCAATACATAAATTTAACTAAAGCCACACCATCTTTAATATAAGCATTCTTTTGATTTTCTATTTCTGTAGGGTTTTTAATTCCCTTTAATTCAGTTGTAATATTTGTACCTCTTACTATTTCACATTCACTTGGTATTCCATTATAAAGCCATGTATTTATTCTATTAGCATCTACAAACACTGTGCTATTCTCATTAATGGCCTTTATATGATCGATTACTTTGTTATAGTCATCAATTTTTATTCCATTTTCATTTAAATATTTTCTTACATCTTCGCCTATTTTATTCTCCTCTACAAATAACCAAGCATCGTCTTGAGAAATCATAGCATAAGACACTACTACTGGATTATTTGATACATCTCTACCTCTTATATTATAAACCCATGCTATATCATCTAAACTGCCTATAATAAAATGAGTGGCATTTTTCTTTTTCATTTTTTCTCTTACATCTTCTATTTTTTCCTTAGCTGTTTTCCCTGTATATTTTACATCATGAACAAAAGCCTTACTACTAGGAACTGCAGGTCTATCTTCCCATATTTCTCCTACTAAATCATATTCATCTATGAATTTTATATTCTTTTTCTCAAGAGCTTTTTCTAATCTTTCTACATCAGATTGAGGTACTATTTTACCATCAAAACCTAATGTGTCGCCCTTTTCTAAGTTATCTGTTAACCATTCTGTGTAAGTAGGAACACCTGGCATACCCATCTTAAATAATTTAATTTCGCTTGGCTTTAATTGCTTTTCTGCTTGAATAAAATATCTACCATCAGTCCAAAGCATAGCTTCTTTATCAGTGATTACTACAGTACCAGCAGAACCTGTAAATCCTGAAATCCAAACCCTAGTTTTATAATAATCTGCCAAATATTCTGATTGATGGGGATCATAAGTGGGAACTATATAAGCATCTATTCCTCTCTCCTTCATCAATTGCCTTAAATTTTTTATTCTTTGATTTACTTCCATTAAAAAAACCCCCTCGATTTAATTATTTAATTTTATATTTCTAAGTCTTATAGATATGCAAGATATGTTCCAAGTAAATTTTTATTATATTAATATTTTTCTTTTACTTGCCTTTCAATTTTTCGCATTGCGTCTTTTTTGGCTATATCTTCTCTTTTGTCATATAATTTCTTACCCTTGCCTAAAGCTAATTCTACCTTAACTAATCCATCTTTAATATATACTGTTAGTGGTATTAATGTATAGCCTTTTTGCATAACTTGAGCTTCCAATCTCCTGATTTCTCTTTTATTAAGTAAAAGCTTCCTCTTTCTAATAGGGTCTACATTGTAGATGTTTCCTTGTTCATAAGGGCTTATATGCATATTGTAGATAAATACTTCTCCATTCTCCACCATAGCATAGCTTTCCTTAACATTAACTCTTCCTGCACGAATAGATTTTACTTCTGTACCTTTTAAAACTATTCCTGCTTCTATTGTATCCTCTATAAAATACTCATGCCGAGCTTTTCTATTAGAGGCAACTATTTTAACATCTTCTTTTTTCATATAATTCACCACATTTTTATTTATATTATAATTTGAGTTTATCAACCTTTAATTATACTGTCAACATATTTTGCAGATGCACCAGGGACAGTTCTTTTTGCATTAAATTAGCATAAAATCTATGGTTCTTCTGATTAAATCAGCATTCATTACACTTATTTTTACAGTGTCACCTAATCTATAGATCTTATTTGTGTGTTCCCCTATAATATAGTAGTTCTCTTCATCGAAATGATAATAATCATCTATCATATTACTAAAGTGTACTAGGCCCTCTATAGTATTATCTAGCTGTACAAACATTCCAAAATGAGTTAGTGAAGAAATTATTCCTTCATATTCCTCACCAATTCTTTTAGACATATATTCTGCCTTTTTTAAATCTTCTACTTCCCTTTCTGCTTCTTCTGCTGTTCTTTCTGTTATGGAAGTGTGTTCTGCTACTTTTGGCAATAATATATCTAATCTTTCTTGTTCTATAGAATTTAATTTTCCATTTATATAGGCTTTTATTATTCTGTGAATTTGTAAATCTGGATACCTTCTAATTGGTGCTGTGAAATGACAATAGTATTTAGAAGCCAATCCAAAATGTACTTCATTTTCACTACTGTATCTAGCCTTTTTTAATGATCTTAATAATAATGTATTGATTAATACTTCCTCTTTTTTGCCCTTGACTTCTTCAGCTAAGTTTTGTAATTCTTTTGGATGAATTTCTTGGCTGCCTTTAATATTGTAGCCAAAATTGTGTATAAACTTATTGAATTCCTCTATTTTCTCCATATCTGGCTTTTCGTGAATTCTATATATAAATGGTAAATCTCCCCAATACATTTCCTCGGCAATGGTTTCATTTGTAGCTAACATAAATTCTTCAATCATTCTATTGGCAATTCTTCTATCTTCTTTCTCAATTTCTACTGGAATTCCTTCTTCATCCAATATAATTCTAGTCTCTGGAAAATCAAAGTCAATACTTCCCCTTCTTTTTCTTTTCTCATAAAGATTTTGAGCTAATTCTTCCATTAATTTTAATTCCCTAGTTTGATCTAATAGCTTTTTTTCTGCCTCTTTGTCACCATTTTCTAAGAAATCAGAAACATCATCATATATAAGTCTTGCTTTACTGGCAATTACTCCTTCTACTATATTATGATTAATTATTTCTCCATTTTTATCTATTTCCATAAATACTGATAGAGATAATCTATCCTCATTAGGATTTAAACTGCATATCCCATTAGATAATTCCTTAGGTAGCATAGGAATTACCCTGTCTATTAAATATACAGAATTACCCCTTTTATAAGCTTCCTTATCTAATGAGGATCTTTCTTTTACATAGTGGCTAACATCTGCAATATGCACACCTAAATTGTAATTGCCATTTTCAAGTAATTCAATAGATACTGCATCATCTAAATCTTTTGCATCTGGTCCATCTATGGTAAAAGTGTTTA
Source organism: uncultured Clostridiaceae bacterium (assembly GCA_964564325.1). Lineage (GTDB taxonomy): Bacteria > Bacillota > Clostridia > Tissierellales > Tepidimicrobiaceae > JAAZMA01. The sequence continues at coordinate 12,158 of CAZMBD010000033.1, read as the reverse complement.
AATGTCTTAGATCTACTCTCTTTTCTATTTCTTCTTCTGATACTTTTTCTTCTAACATTTCTGCTTCATTTATAACTTTCCTTGGAAATTCTTCTGGCAGTTTATATTGTTTTATTATAGATAAAATATCTGTACCTTTTTCTCCTACAAATCCTAAAATCTCTATGATTTTCCCCTCTGGATTTCTCCTCTTTTCAGGCCACTGGGTTATTTGTACTACTACCTTTTGATTTGTTTTAGCTCCTTTTATATCTACCTTAGGAATAAATATGTCATAGCTAATTTTATTATTGTCAGGAATTACAAATCCAAAATTTTTACTGCTTTCAAAGGTACCAACTATTGTTTCATTGGCTCTTTCTATAATCCGAATTACTTCACCTTCTTCTTTTTTACCAAATGCATTTCCCGTTTTGAGTCTTACTACTACTTTATCTCCATGAAGAGCTCCATTCATTTCTTCACTAGATATATAAATATCGTCTCTAGTTTTATCTTCTGGTATTAAAAATCCAAAGCCCTTTTCATTTCCTTCAATTCTCCCTACTACTAAATTCATCTTCTCTACTAAACCATATAATTCATTTCTAGTCTTAATTATGATACCTTCCTTTTCCATATCCCCTAATACTTTATAAAAAACCTTAATTTCTTTGCCTTTTAATCCAAATTCACATGCCAGTTCTTCTTTAGACATAGGCTTATATACCTTTTCTTCCATAAAATCTATTATATTTTCCCTTAGGCTCATGATCTCTCTCCTTAATTTTACTTTTATATCTATTATAACAGTTTACCCAATTCTAGTACATAAAAAACCCTCCTATAAGGAGGGTTAGCTTTTTTTATTCAAATAATTTAAACAATATTCCACCATAGTTTAAAAATAAATTAGCAAATACTAAGGATACTATGGTCATTAATTTTATTAATATATTTAATGATGGTCCAGAAGTATCTTTGAATGGGTCTCCTACTGTATCTCCTACTACTGCTGCATGATGAGCTTCACTACCCTTGCCACCATGATTTCCTTCTTCAATGTATTTCTTAGCATTGTCCCAAGCTCCACCTGAATTCGCCATAAATATAGCCATTAGAACACCTGTAACCAATGCACCTGCTAATAGCCCACCTAATGCTTCTGCACCTAATAATAATCCTACTATTATTGGAACTGCTACTGCCATTATTCCTGGCACTATCATTTCTTTTAAAGCTGCCTTTGTAGATATATCTACACAGGTATTATATTCTGGAGTAGCTTTACCTTCCATTATACCTGGGATTTCTTTAAATTGTCTTCTAACTTCTTCAATCATACTAAATGCTGCTTTACCTACAGCTTCCATAGTCATAGCTGAGAATAAAAATGGTAGCATTCCACCAATAAACATTCCCGCAATTACTGATGGTGTAGTTAAGTCTATAGCTTCTAAGTCAACTGCTTGAGTATAGGATGCAAAAAGTGCCAATGCTGTTAGTGCTGCTGAACCTATAGCAAATCCTTTACCTACTGCAGCTGTAGTATTTCCAACTGAGTCTAATTTATCTGTAATATCTCTAACTTCTTCTGGCAATTCACACATTTCTGCAATACCGCCAGCATTATCAGCTATAGGACCATAAGCGTCTACTGCTATAGTCATACCTGCTGTAGATAACATTCCTACTGCTGCTAGAGCTATACCATATAATCCTTCTGCAGGATTATCTAATCCATTAGATGCATAAAATGCAATTAATATTCCTATGGCTATTACTATTATTGGACCTCCTGTAGACATCATCCCTACAGATAGACCTCCTATAATATTTGTACTAGCACCAGTTTCTGATTCACTAGCTATTCTCTTTACTGGATCATAATCTGCTGAAGTATAGTATTCAGTAATTCTAGCAATAATTAATCCTACTGCTAAACCTGCTAAAATTGCTATAAATGGCCTATTTGAATCTAGCATTGATCTACTTAAGAAAAATGCCACTACTATTGTTATAATTGATGCAACTAATGTACCATTGTTTAATGATTTTTGAGGATCTTTGTCTCCTCTTACAAAATAAACTCCTATTATGGATGCAATTATTCCTACTGAAGATAATGCTAATGCAAATTTAACTCCATTTTCTCCAAAAGCGGCTAATCCTAAAGTGATAGCTGAGATTATAGCACCTACATAGGACTCGAATAAATCCGCTCCCATACCTGCTACGTCCCCAACATTATCCCCAACATTGTCTGCAATTACTGCTGGGTTTCTTGGGTCATCTTCTGGAATTCCTGCTTCTACTTTACCTACTAAATCTGCTCCCACGTCTGCAGCTTTAGTATATATTCCTCCACCAACTCTAGCAAATAATGCTATGGAGGAAGCTCCTAAACCAAATCCTGTGATTATAGCTGGTTCGTCAAATAGTATGTAGAGTATAGATACTCCTAATACACCTAATCCAACTACTGACATTCCCATTACTGCACCACCTGAAAAGGCTACAGTTAACGCCTTATTCATACCTTTTTCTTTTGCTGCATTTGCAGTCCTTACATTGGCTTTAGTAGCTACTTTCATTCCTGCATATCCTGCTAAAGCTGAGAAAACTGCTCCTAATAAGAATGATACAGCTGTTTGCCAATTAATTGCTATTGCTAAAACTATAAATAAAACAATAACAAATATTGATAACGCCCTGTATTCCCTTTGTAAAAAAGCCATAGCTCCCTCTTCTATATAAGAAGCTATTTCCTTCATCCTGTCGTTGCCAGGATTTTCTTTTCCAATGGAATTGGCTTTTATAAAGGCAAATATTAATGCTATTATACCAACTATTGGTGCAATTATTATTGCAAAATCCATTTTTAACATACCTCCTACTTTTTATTGAATGGCTGCAAGTACTATTGCAGATATCATAAACACAATTGCTGAAATTGTGGTTATTTTAGTAAGCATAGCTTCTTTAGTCCTTGCCCCTGATCTCCCCCATAATTTTTCAGCACCACCAGATACTGCTCCTAAACCTTCTGATTTACTTTCTTGAAATAATACTGCTACAATTATAGAAATACCAGATATTAGTATTAAAGCCGAAAACAAAATTGTCATACTCCCACCTCCTATACCTACATTAGACAATATATATTATATCATACCATAAACAATATTATTTTAGCACAAGGCCTATATAAAATCAATAGATACATACATAAATGTTTGAATCTGACACCAACCTTAATATAAGTTTTTAATGGAAATGCCCTATGGACGAATTTATTAACTTATAGATAATCCCAATTAGTCGATTAAAAAAGAGGACAAAACTTAGTCCCCTTTTTTTATTTCTTTATATTATAAAATGCTTCCATTCCACTGTATTTTCCAGTTTCTCCAAGAAAATCTTCAATTCTTAATAATTGATTATATTTTGCAACTCTATCTGTTCTAGAAGGTGCACCTGTTTTAATTTGTCCTGCATTTGTGGCTACTACTAAATCTGCAATAGTTGTATCTTCAGTTTCACCTGATCTATGGGATACTACTGCAGTAAATCCATGAGTTTTTGCCATTTCTATAGTATTTAAAGTTTCTGTTAAGGTTCCAATTTGATTTAATTTTACTAATACTGAATTGGAGATATTTTCATTTACTCCTCTTTGTAATCTCTTAGTATTAGTTACAAATAAATCGTCTCCTACTAATTGAATTTTGCTTCCTAATTTCTTAGTTAGTCTATCCCAGCCTTCCCAATCTTCTTCTGCTAAACCATCTTCTATGGATATAATTGGGTATTTGTTTACTAAGTCTTCATAGTAGGCTATCATTTCATCTACATTTAATTCTCTGCCTTCGCCTTCTAGTGTATATACTTTTCTATCTTCATCATACATTTCTGTAGCTGCTACGTCTAATGCTAAGAATACTTCTTCTCCTGGTTTGTATCCAGCTTTTTCTATAGCTTCTACTATGGTTTTTAAAGCTTCTTCATTGCTAGATAGATTTGGTGCAAACCCACCTTCATCACCTACTGCTGTATTTAAGCCTTTAGCTTTTAACACAGATCTTAAATTATGGAATATTTCTGCACCCATTCTTAAAGCTTCTCTAAAGTTTGCAGCACCTACTGGCATTATCATAAATTCTTGTATGTCTACATTATTGTCTGCGTGTTCTCCACCATTTAATATATTCATCATTGGAACTGGTAGTGTTCTTCCACCTACTCCACCAATATAATTAAATAAAGGCATTCCTAATTCATCTGCTGCAGCTCTAGCAACTGCTAAAGATACTCCAAGTATGGCATTGGCACCTAATTTTCCTTTGTTTTCTGTGCCATCTAATTCTATTAATTTCATATCTATACCTATTTGATTGTATACATCCATACCTATAATTTGATCTGCAATAATATTATTTACATTATCTACTGCATTCATAACGCCTTTTCCTAAATATCTAGATTTATCTCCATCTCTTAATTCTACAGCTTCAAAAGCTCCAGTACTGGCTCCTGATGGAACTAATGCTCTACCAAAACCATCAAACTCTGTCCAAACTTCTACTTCTACTGTAGGATTTCCTCTAGAATCTAATACTTCTCTTGCATATATATCTGTAATCATACTCATATTTTTCATCCTCCATTATTATTCGGGCGACCAAAGGTCGCCCCTACATTTTATATTTCAATCAAACAAAGGGGACTGTCCCTAGCGTTTGGGCAATATTTAGCTTATAAGGCTTTTGCCTTCCATTTCTTTTGGTTTTTCTAAATTCATCATATCTAATAGAGTAGGGGCTAAGTCTGCTAATATTCCTTCTCTTAATTTTACATTTCCTTCACCTATCATGATCAATGGTACTTTGTTTGTAGTATGAGCAGTTATAGGTGAATTGTCTTTTTCATCTATCAGCATTTCAGCATTACCATGATCTGCTGTAATTAAGGCTTTGCCACCTTTTTCCTCTAATAGTTCAATTATTTCACCTAAACAAGTATCTACTGTTTCTACAGCTTTTATTGCCGCTTCTAGCACTCCAGTATGACCAACCATATCTGAATTAGCAAAGTTTAATATGATTAAATCGTATTTATCCATATTTAATCTATTTAACACCTCATTCTTTACTTCAATGGCAGACATTTCTGGTTCCAAATCATATGTGGCTACCTTAGGTGATGGAATTAATACTCTGTCTTCATTTTCGTAGGGCTCTTCTCTGCCTCCATTGAAAAAGAAAGTTACATGGGCATATTTTTCAGTTTCTGCAATTCGGAGTTGATTTTTCCCTAAACTACTTATATATTCTCCTAAAGTATTTTCTGGTTTATGGGCTTTAAAGGCTATATGAACATTTTCTATAGTTTTATCGTATTCTGTCATAGTCACAAAATAAGTATTTACTTTCTTTGTTCTTTCAAAGCCTTCAAATTCTTTATCTACTATGGCTCTAGTTATTTGTCTAGCTCTATCGGGTCTGAAATTGAAAAATATAATTGAATCTCCATTATCTATAGTAGCTGTAGGCTTAGAATCTTTTGTAATTACAGTAGGTATCATAAATTCATCGGTTATTTTCTCACTATAAGATTTTTCTACAGCTTCTACAGCTGAAATATCTTCTTTTCCTTTACCTAATACCATGGCATCATAAGCAAGCTCAGTTCTTTCCCATCTTTTATCCCTGTCCATAGCATAATATCTACCAGATACTGTGGCAATTTTTCCTACTCCTATTTCTTTAATTTTTTCTTCTAATTCTATTAAATCTTTCTTGCCAGACGTAGGTGGCACATCCCTACCATCTAAGAAGGCATGAATATATACATCTTGAAAGTCTTCTCTTCTGCATAGTTCTAATAATCCATATAGATGAGTATTATGAGAATGAACTCCTCCACTTGATACTAGACCCATTATATGGAGTTTAGAATTATTCTTTTTAGCATTAGATATAGCTTCTAAAAATTCTTCTTTTTGGAAAAAAGAGCCTTCTTCTATTGTCTTAGTTATATTAGTCAATTCTTGATAGATTATTCTCCCTGCACCTATATTTAAATGACCTACTTCAGAATTCCCCATTTGACCTCCAGGCAATCCTACAGCCAGGCCACTAGCTTCTAATTTAGTATTTGGATATTTATTTATTAATCTATCAAAATTTGGTGTATTAGCTAAATATATAGCATTACCATTATATTCTTTTCCTATTCCCCATCCATCTAATATTATTAACATTACTGGTTTTTTCATGATTTTTCCTCCAACTAATGGTTTACTAGCTTTACAAAATCTTCAGCTACTAAACTAGCACCTCCAACTAATGCTCCATCTATATCTTCTTTTCCCATTAATTCTTTTATAGTATTTGGTTTGACACTTCCACCATATTGAATTCTAATATTTTTTGCTATGTTTTCATCATATTTATCTTTAATTATATTTCTAATAAAGCTACACATTTGATTTGCATCTTCACTAGATGCAGTTTTTCCAGTACCTATGGCCCAAATAGGCTCATAGGCTATAACTATATTTTTTGCATCTTCACTATTTATATCTTCAAAAGCCTTTAATACTTGTGCCTTTACTATTTCTTCTTCACGATGAGCTTCTCTTTCTTCTAAAGTTTCTCCTACACATACTATAACTTTTATATCATGTTTTAAGGCTGTTTTAATTTTTTTATTTACAGTTTCGTCTGTTTCGTTGAAATATTGTCTTCTTTCAGAATGTCCAATTATACAATAGTCTATTCCAATTTCCTTTAGCATTAAAGGGGAGATCTCGCCAGTATAGGCACCTGATTCTTCCCAATGTATATTTTGGGCACCAAGTTTTATCTGAGTTCCTTCCAGTAATTTTTTTACTTCATTAAGGCTGGTAAAAGGAACACAAACTACTGCTTCTACACCTTCATTTAATTTGTGTTTTTTTATTCCTTCTATTAAATCTAAAGATTCAGATATAGTATTATTCATTTTCCAATTTCCTGCAATTATTGGCTTTCTCATTTTTACCTCCTATCTATCTTCAATGGCTGCAATTCCTGGTAATGCTTTACCTTCTAAGAATTCTAAAGAGGCTCCTCCACCTGTGGAAATATGGGTCATTTTATTTCCTAAACCTGCTTTTTCTACAGCTGATGCACTATCTCCTCCACCTACTATGGTTATAGCATTGGAATCTGCCATGGCGCGTCCTATGGCCTCTGTACCTTTTTTAAAGTTTTCCATTTCAAATACCCCCATAGGTCCATTCCAAACTACGGTTTTGGCATCTTTTATTTCTTCTGAAAATAGTTTAATGGTTTCTTTTCCAATATCTAGTCCCATCATATCAAATGGAATACTATCAATTTTTACAGTTTTAAATTCTGTATCGTTTTTAAATTCTTTAGCTACTACTACATCTATAGGTAATAATAGTTTTACGTCTTTTTCTTCTGCTTTTTTTAGTAATTCCTTGGCTAAATCTAATTTATCTTCTTCTAATATGGAAGTGCCTATTTCATAGCCTTGAGCCTTTAGAAAAGTATAAGCCATTCCTCCTCCAATTAATATGGCATCTACTTTATTAAGTAAGTTTTCTATAACCCCAATCTTATCTGATACCTTTGCACCACCTAAAATAGCTACAAAAGGTCTTTCGGGATTTTCTAAGGCTTTACCCATTACTTTGATTTCTTTTTCTACTAAATAACCTACTGCGGAAGGTAATTCTTTAGAAATACCTACATTGGAAGCATGAGCTCTATGACTAGTACCAAAAGCATCATTTATATATAAATCTCCAAGACTTGCTAATTCTTTAGCAAAATTTTCTCCATTTTTTTCTTCTTCTTTTCTAAATCTAGTATTTTCTAATAATGCCACATCTCCATCTTTCATTTTAGATATGGTCTCTTTTACTTTTTCAGATACTACATTATTATCCTTTGCAAATACTACTTCCTTCTTTAGTAATTCTGATAATCTTTTAGCCACTGGTTCCAAAGTAAACTTTGGATTTGGTTCACCCTTTGGTCTACCTAAATGAGACATTAGTATTACTCTAGCTCCATTTTCAATTAAATATTCTATAGTTGGCAAAGAACTAGTTATCCTTCTATCATCAGTAATATTCCCATTATCGTCCATGGGAACATTGAAATCACATCTAACTATTACATTTTTACCTTGTACTTGTAAGTCTTCCAAAGCTTTTTTATTTAACATAATATCACCTCATTCATTTAATAAGACAGGGGGACGGTTCCTTTGTCTTATTACAAACAAAAGGGACTGTCCCTTTTGTTTGATGCAAGAGGGACTGTCCCTGGTGCACTTCCCTGGTGCATCGGGCGACCAAAGGTCGCCCCTACTCTTAGTTTACTTGTTTGCTACCATAGCAGCTAAGTCTACTACTCTTCTAGAATATCCCCATTCATTGTCATACCAAGATACTACTTTTACCATATTGTCTATTACCATAGTGGATAGTCCATCTACTATGGATGAATGTGAGTCTCCTCTATAATCTATGGATACTAATGGTTCTTCTGAGTAGCCTAGTATTCCCTTCATAGATCCTTCTGCTGCTTCTTTAAGTGCTTTATTTACTTCTTCTGCTGTAGTTGGCTTTTCTACTTCAAAAGTAACGTCTACTACAGATACTGTTGGAGTAGGTACTCTCATTGCAAAGCCATTTAATTTACCTTTTAATTCTGGTATAACTAAGGCTACTGCTTTAGCTGCACCTGTTGTAGTAGGAATAATAGATTCTGCTGCTGCTCTTGCACGTCTTAAATCTTTATGTCTTTTGTCTAATATTTGCTGGTCATTTGTATAAGCATGAACAGTTGTCATTAATCCTTTTTTAATTCCAAAATTATCTAATATAACTTTTGATACTGGTGCTAAACAGTTAGTAGTACAGGATGCATTGGATATAAGATGGTGATTTTCTGGATCATAATCTTCAGCATTTACACCTAAAACTATAGTTACATCTTCGTTTTTAGCTGGAGCTGTTACTATTACTTTTTTTGCTCCTGCTTCTAGATGTTTTGAAAGACCTTCTCTATCTCTAAACGCACCTGTGGAGTCTATTACTAGTTCTACTCCTAAGTCTTTCCATGGTATTTCTGCTGGATTTCTATGGTCTACTCTTTTTATTTTCTTTCCATTAATTATAAATCCATCTTCTACTACTTCTATAGTTCCATTAAATTTTCCATATAGGGAATCGTATTTAAATAAATGTGCTAATGTATTTAAATCTCCTGAAGCATTTAATGCTACTATTTCAAAATCATTTACATTTTCTTCTGCATAAATTCTAAGAACATCTCTCCCTATTCTTCCAAATCCACTTAGTCCTACTTTCATTGTCATAAAAAACTCCTCCTTAAAATATAGTATTTATTTTAAAGCTACTATGTAGCTCATCTACATATATTAATTATTTTTCTGGCAGCTCCTTCATCAGTTATTAGAGTGATATTTTTTTTCAATGAAGCAATAGAAATAATAGCCTCTGCTTTCTCTTCTCCTCCAGCCACTCCTATAACTTTTTCTATGTTTTGGAAATCTTCTAATGAAATTCCCACTGAAGGAGATTCCCATATTTCTTTTCCACTTATATCAAAATAATGTCCAAAGGCCTCAGCAACTGCCCCATTTTCAATTAATTGATAAATTCTATTTTGAGTTAATTGTCGTCTTTCTGCCATTACATCTGCTCTACCAATTCCAAATACTAAAATATCCATTTTCTTAATAAGTCCTAAGACTTCACTTATATCAGCAGTTGACAATATAGCATCTAAAGCTACACTATCTATATTATCTGGTATATGTAAAAGTCTATAACTACAATCTAGCTTTTTGGCTAATTTAGCTGCAATACTATTGGATTGGGTTTCTACATCTTTTCCTAGTCCACCTCTAGCAGGAGTTACAATTACTTCTTTAGCTACTCTACCTGTTGGCATTTCCTCTGCTACATAAGCCATAGTACTGCCACCTGTAATTCCTATTATATAATTATCTTTAATTAATCTTCTAAGATATATACAAGTAGTTTTGCCCATATCCTTTAACACTAAACTATCATCATCAGAATTTCCTGGTACTATTAAGACTTTCTCAATATCTAATACTTCTTTTAATTTATGTTCCAACTCCGTAATCCCTTTTAATCTATATATTGTATGAGATAAATCCTCAAGTATTTCTCTTCCATCTTGTGTTATATACATACCCATACTTTCTATATTCAATAAGCCTTGTTCTTTAAGAATATTTACCTCTGTCCTAACAGCTCTCTCACCCATATTTAATTTGTAAGCTAAGCTCCTCCTTCCAATGGGTTCATTATAATAAATGGTCCTCAAAATGTAATATCTAATTTCTAATAATTCAAGTACTTCTGGAACTATTCTCTTTTGTATCTCTATTAAATCTGTCATAATAGCACCTCTTAATAATTAATTAAATATTAGTATGTGAAAAATTCTCACTTTATATAAGGGGACATTTTTTGTCCATAGGGTGACCATTTTGTCCCACACCTTACAAAAAATAAGAACAGACTATTGTCTATTCTTATTATAGAACATTATTTTTTATTTTTCAAGAGTTTGATGAATAATTCAAAGATTTAGCGTGAAATTCAAATACTACCCTATGTTTTGTAATACCAGCATATAGGAATTTATTTGTTTTATATTGAGAAGGTTTAGGTATTCTACTCTCATGCCATCTATAGGGGTTACTTCTCCTGTTTGTAGGACTAGTATGCCACCTATTTCTAGTTCCTTGGCATCTTTCCAGCCTGCATTCTTGGTATAATTTGTTTATCTTTTAATCGCAATCCCAAGTATACATTACATTTGAAAAATCTTTTTTTATTAAATCTTCTCTTTTCATTAAATATTGTGCTATTCCTCCATCCCCATATTCTATACAGCATTTTTTAAACCTTTCGCTTGATAATTGGAATAATAATGTATCGTATTCTTTCCCGTCTTTCTCGTAGTTTCTTGGATCTAATTGTAAAAACATAGGATAGCCTCCTATTTGATGCTTATGGTATTCTTCCATTTCATCCAATATTATATCCACATATTCATTTGGCAGTTCGCTAATTTTTTGAATTTTGTTATCACTTACTTTATTATATTGTTTTAAAAATATTTCTTCGAATTCCCATATTTCTGAATTTAATATGCTTTTAGCTTCTTTAAACTCCATTCTTAGATTTAATTGTCCAAAGAATATTCTCTTCTTTTCTCCTTCGTTTATTTCTAATTCTCTTGTGTTTTCTAGTTCTTCTATGTTTTCATGATATATTAATCTAAATTTATTTCCTGAGTTTGGTGTATTTGAATCAAGTCCCGCTTCATCATCGTGATAATAATATATTTGAAGTATTCCTTTCTCTGGGAAATCTTCTAATCTTGGTACTTCTGCAAAGTTTATCTGCGCTAAATATCTTAAATATTTCCCAGCATTTTCTCCTGTTCTTACTCTTTGTTGTTCAAAGTCTTTTGGAATATATGGTGTTCCCCCTACCTTTGATGATGTTATTCCTGAATCCTCTTCTATTAAGTCCATTGATATACAAGGTTTTGTATATTTTTCTTTTATTGGATTAGGAACTTCTTTTATAAATTTTTTCTTATCCATTTTCATTCTCCTTATAATTTTATTTATTTTCTTCACTATCCCAAACTAGTTTAAGATCAAATCCTGTTAGATTGTTTTCAATAACTAATCTTTTGAATTCTTCTGATACAAAAGCTTTTCCTAAAGGTTCTTCTGTACTTTTAAAAATATTTTTATCCTTAATAGTTTCTTCCTTAAATGCATATTTATCAAACCAAAATATTTCCCCAGTAGGAATAGTTGTATATTCCAATTTTTCATAATCTATACAATCTATAACATCTTTTACATTAACTAAATAATATTCTCCTTCCTCGTATCTTGCTCTTAGGTAATAGAAGCCTGTGTTTGAATCGTATTGCTCGCCTTTATATAGGAAGTTTTTTCTGTTTCTTATATGATATATGCTAAAATTGATTTTTATTTGATGTTTATGAAGGGTAATATAAAATGTTTATGATATTCTAAAAGTACCCCAAATTCTAATTGAAAATTCCTCTAGAAGA
>CAZMBD010000032.1:17418-21279 GCA_964564325.1 uncultured Clostridiaceae bacterium | reverse complement strand
GGACCTATGCCCCAGACTAAATTTGTATTAAAAAAAGCTTTTGAACTTAATTTACCAGCAATAGTTTGTATCAATAAAATTGATAGAGAAGAGGCTAGACCTAATGAAGTAATAGATGAGGTATTAGATTTATTTATTGAATTAGGAGCAGGGGAAGAATATCTGGATTCTCCATTTATATTTACTTCTGCTAGAGATGGATATGCAAGTACGGATATAAATGTAAAAAAGAATGATATGGAAGATTTATTTAAGACCATAGTAGAATACATTCCCATACCAGAAGGAGATGTAGATGCGCCATTACAAGTCTTAATCTCTACCATAGATTATAATGATTATATAGGTAGAATTGGAATTGGTAAAATTGGAAGAGGCAAGATTAAAACCAATCAGGAAGCTATAATAGTTAACGAAGATAGACCAGATGAAAAAAAGTTAGTTAAAATTACTAAGATCTATGAATTTGAAGGATTAAATAGAGTAGAAGTAGAAGAATCTTCAGTAGGAAGTATAATTGCAGTTACAGGAGTAGAGGGTATCCATATAGGAGATACTATTTGCCATCCTGAACATCCTGAACCATTGCCTTTTGTGAAAATATCTGAGCCTACTATATCTATGAATTTTATAGTAAATGATAGCCCCTTTGCAGGGAAAGAAGGAAAATTTTTAACTTCTAGACAAATAAGAAATAGATTATTTAAAGAATTGCAAACAGATGTAAGTTTAAGAGTAGAAGAAACTGATTCTACTGATGTATTTAAAGTATCTGGTAGAGGGGAATTGCACTTATCTGTACTCATAGAAAATATGAGAAGAGAAGGTTATGAATTTCAAGTATCTAAGCCAGAAGTGCTTTTTAAATATGAAAATGGGAAAAAGCATGAACCTATGGAAAGGGTAACTATAGATGTATCGGAAAATTACATTGGTTCAATAATAGAGAAAATAGGAAGAAGAAAAGGAGAATTAATTAGTATGACAGAAGCCAATGGGGGATATTCTAGACTTGTATTTTCTATTCCAGCTAGAGGACTTATTGGCTATAGAGGAGAATTTATGACTGATACAAAGGGTGAAGGAATTTTAAACTCAGTTTTTGATGGTTATATGCCGTATAAGGGTGATATTCCTAAGAGAAGTGAGGGTTCTATTATAGCTTTTGAAACAGGAGAGGCTACAGCTTATGGTTTGTATTCAGCACAAGATAGAGGAATTATGTTTATAACTCCAGGAACTCAAGTTTATGAAGGTATGGTAATTGGATCCAGTCCTAAAAATATGGATATAGAAGTAAATGTATGTAGGAAAAAACATCAATCAAATGTTAGAGCTGCAGGTTCAGATGAGGCATTGAGATTATCACCACCTAGGGATATGTCGATGGAGGAGGCTCTAGAATTTATTGACTATGATGAATTAATAGAAATAACTCCTACTGATTTTAGAATAAGAAAGAGAATTTTAGATTCTAATAAGAGATATAAATCCAAAAAAACTAAATAAGGGATATGATTATAGGGGGGATAGAATGGATCATGTAGTAACAGTCTATACTTGGTTTTTTAAAAATATATTATGGCTAAATATTTTATTTGCTATTCTATTAGTATTTTTTGAAAGAAGAAACCCTACTACCACTTGGTTATGGCTTATGGTATTGACATTTTTACCAGGTATAGGATTTTTACTATATCTATTCATCGGCCAAGACATGAGTAAGAAGAAAATGTTCCAACAAAAAGCATTAGATGATAGAGAAATAAAAGCTAAAGTAACAAAGCAGGAGAAGAAGATATTTAGAGAAGAATATAAATATTCTAATCCCAAGTTTATGGAACATGAGGATATTATAAAAATGCATATTTTAACTTCTGAAGCCTATTTTTTCCAAGACAATGAAGTAGAATTATATTTTGATGGTGAAGAAAAATTTAATGCGTTTTTAGAAAGCATAGCTAATGCAAAAGAATATATTTATATAGAATATTATATTATAAAATCCGATGGCATTGGAATGAAAATAATCAATGCCTTAACGGAAAAGGCTAAAGAGGGAGTAGAAGTAAAAGTATTATATGATGGCATGGGTGGTAGAAAGCTAAAAATAGGAGCTTTTGATAAATTAAAAAAAGCTGGAGGAGAAGTAGCTGTATTTTTCCCTCCTTTTGCACCTTTCTTTACTTTGAGGATTAATTATAGGAATCATAGAAAATTATGCGTAATAGATGGAAAGGAAGCCTATGTAGGCGGTTTTAATATAGGAGACGAATACTTAGGACTTTCTAAAAGATTTGGATACTGGAGAGATACTCATATAAAAATTAAAGGTTCAGCAATATCGGCACTCCAATGGCAATTTTATAAAGATTGGAGATTTGCTGCTCACAAAGACAATGCTCATTATGAATTAGAAATGGTCAAGCCTGAGGCTAGTGGCAATGTGGGTATACAAATAGTTAGTAGTGGTCCAGACTCTAAATGGCCTTCAGTTAAAGATGGTTATTTCAAGATGATAACCAATGCGAGAGAACGAATTTATATTCAAAGCCCCTATTTTATACCAGATGATAGTATGTTGGAAGCCTTAAGAGTTGCAGGGTTATCCGGATTAGATGTAAGGGTTATGATACCTTGCAAACCAGATCATCCCTTTGTATATTGGGCTGGCATGTCATATATTGGAGAATTATTAGAGGCAGGAGTTAAATTCTACACCTATGAAAATGGTTTTTTACACAGTAAACTTTTTGTAATGGATGATTTTGTTACATCTATTGGAACAGCGAATTTAGATATTAGATCTTTTAAATTAAATTTTGAAGTAAATGCTTTTATATATGACGAAGAAGTAAATAGAAAGACCATAGATCAATTTCATAAGGATTTAGAACATTGTAAAGAAATTACCATGGAAGAATATGAGAAGAGATCTGGTATTGTAAAATTAAAAGAATCTGTTTCTAGATTATTATCTCCTATACTATAAGGATAAAAATTATTCTCAAGGATAAACTAATCTTTGAGGTGGTTATATTGAAGAAAAAGTCAAATTTAATTATAATTTTAATCCTAATATCTATGGTTCTTACCTCCTGTAAAAAAATGGGAAGCCAGAAGGAGACAAAGCTAGAAAAAAAGGAAAAGGCTCCAAAATCCTTAGTTTCAGTTGCAGAGGAATTGGATAAAATTCTTACATCTATGTCGGATATTAAAAAGACAATAGAATTAACACCTTTAGAATTTGAAACCTTAGAAGCTAAGGGAAAAGATAAAAAAAGTGAAGATAAAAAGGATAATACAGAGGAAGAAAAGTTAAGTTTAAAAGACAAGGAACTAACTAAAAAGTGGAATGATATAGATAAAAAAATAGATAAAATCCATAAAGATTGGAACAATTATGAAATAGATGCTATGAAAAAGACAGTGAATCCTGAAAATGCAAAGGAATTTAAAAAGGATTTAAATTTATGCACCAAGGCCGTTGAAGATAGAAACACAAAAGATATTTTAGACACAGGCAGTAAAGCCATTTTATCCCTAGCAAATTTTTTTGAATTATATAAAGATGAAATAAAAGGAGATTTATCTAGAATAAAATATGCAGTTTATCAAGCTTATTTAGTATCAGAAACAGATATAGAAAATGCCAAAAAGCTACTAGACTCCACAAGAGAATCTATAAGTAGACTTAGGCAGAAATTAGACAAAGATAAAGAAAAAATGAAAGTATTAGATAAATTATCTCTAGCCATAGAAGACATGAAGCAATCATTAGACGAAGGCAATAAAAAGCTATTAGAAATTAAAAGAAATATTATAATAGATAATATAAAATTATTAGAAATATAACACGTG
>CAZMBD010000032.1:8544-17318 GCA_964564325.1 uncultured Clostridiaceae bacterium | reverse complement strand
TCAGCTGAATTAGTTGCTTATAATATTAATAGAACTGATGGTGAAATAGAAGAAGATATAAAAAAACTTATATTTGAAAATCAAGTTAAAAACTTAAATGTCAAATTAATTTGTACAGACATAGAAGGAATGGGACAGGTGTTTTTAGCCTTTTTTATAAAATCCTTTTATCCGCCAGAAGAATATTATAAAGAGGGTATTCACACTACCTTATTTCACTATGAAAGAAAAAATCCCAATGCAAAGGTTCAAATAAGTAATTTTAAAATGGAAGTGGCAAAAAGATTAGAAGAAAAGAAAGCTTTTGAGGCTTTACTAGTGAATAAAGATGGATATATTCCAGAAGGCAGCAGATCAAATATGTTTTTTGTAAAGGAAGATAAATTATATACTGCCCCTAAAGGAGATGTACTATTGGGGATAACCAGAAAACACATATTTCAAGTATGCGAAGATTTAGGCATAAAAATCATAGAAGAAAATATTCATGTAGGAGATTTAGATAAATTAGATGGAGCATTTATGACAGGTACTTCTGTAAATGTTCTTCCCATATCTACCATAGATCACATCCATTTAGACTCTATAAACAATAAGATGATAAAAGAAATAAACAAAGAATATGTAAATAAAATGATGAAATATATAAAAGATAATAAATAATGGCAGAGGGACGTTTTGTTTGCCACCTTCAAACGTTAGGGACAGGTACTTTTGTTTGGTTTCCAAACAAAAGTACCTGTCCCTTTCATTTGATTAAAATGCCTCTTGACAATCTTAAAATATTAGTGTACTATATAATTGACACACTAAGACATTATTATTATGGAGGTGAAAAAATGAATTTTGACGACAATCTGCCAATATATATTCAAATAATGAATTTAATAAAAAGTGATATAGTATCGGGAGAGATTAGTGGAGGTGATAAATTGCCATCAGTAAGGGAATATTCAAAAGAGTTAAAGGTAAATCCAAATACAGTTCAAAGGACTTATCAGGAGTTGGAGAGGGAAGGCTTAGTTTTTACACAAAGGGGAATGGGTACATTTGTGACGGAAGATTTGGATATAATTAAAAGTTTGAAAAAAGATATGGCTTCAGGGATTATTCATAATTTTTTAGAAGAAATGAGGGGACTTGGATTTAATACTGAGGAAATAATCAATATATTATCTGAATGGATAGAAAAGGAGGGTAAATAATGACAAATATAGTAGAGACAAAAAATCTTAGTAAATCTTATTTTAACAAAAAAGCACTAGATAATTTAAATTTAAATATAGAATCAGGAAAAGTTGTAGGTATATTAGGACCTAATGGTAGTGGGAAAACCACATTAATCAAAATTTTAACTGGACTATTGAGACAATCCAGTGGAGAAGTGAAAGTTGATGGACACGATGTAGGGGTTTATACTAAATCCATAGTATCTTATCTGCCAGATAGAAACTTTCTATACAAATGGATGAGTATAGAAGATGCTTGTGAATTTTACAAAGATTTTTATTCTGATTTTAATGAAGAGAGATTTGAAGAATTACTTAAATTTATGAAATTAGAAAAGAATATGAAAGTCGAAGAACTTTCTAAGGGAATGCATGAAAAATTAAATTTATCCTTAGTACTTTCTAGAAATGCTAAACTATATGTATTAGATGAGCCTATTGCAGGAGTAGACCCAGTAGCTAGAGATCAGATCCTAGATGCTATTATAAACAATTATAATGAAAATAGCTCTATGCTTATAACCACCCATTTAGTAAGGGATATGGAAAATTTGTTTGATGAAGTAGTATTTTTAAGAGAGGGTAATATTGTACTAGAAGGAAATGCAGAAGCCCTAAGAGAAGAGCATGGAAGACAAATAGATGATATTTATAAAGAAATATTTGGATAATAGGAGGGATAATAATGGGTAGATATATTAAATATGAAATAAAAGGCTCTTATAAATTTATACTGGGAGTATTGGCTCTAGTTTTAATACTTACAACTGGAATTTATACCTATGTAAATAATACAAATGGAGGTTCGGCTTTAGGTGGGTCATTTATTGGTCTATCTTCCTTAATTATATTTGGTACACTACTTACTACATTTATATATATAGTAGGTTCATTTAGAAAAGAATTATACGATGATAGAGGCTATCTAACCTTTACATTGCCATTAACAGGTCATGAAATACTAGGTGCAAAGTTAATAACAGCTATAATATGGTTTGTATTATTAGGCATAGTAATTATAGGATATAATGTAATTATGACAATGAATCTAGATATAGTAAAACAATCCTTAGATGGGATGGAAATGACAATCCGAGTACTTCCTGATATTTTTAATAGAGGAATGGTAATAAGTCTTATTCTAATGTTTTTAGGGGGAATTTCTACATTGATATTAATATACCTTTCTATGGCTATTGGTAGAGTCACCCTTAGAAATAAAAAGATAGGTGGATTTTGGTTTGTAATATTTTTGATATTGTCTGCTTTAGTAGGCTATGGTCAAGCAAAAATTGTTGCATTAGTACCTTATTATTTAGATTTAAATACATTTAAAATCGTTTCCTATGAAAGTTTTATAAATGGAATTAATTATGCAAGTACGAATTTTTTTCAATTTAATGACGCAGCACTTTTAACAGGTAATGGAAGTCAATATATATTAAATATAGCAGGATTTATATATTTAATAGGCATAATGGTTTTAAACTTTATATTAACTGGATATATAATAGAAAATAAAATTGATTTATAATCAAACGTTAATAATCAAACGTTAGTAATCAAACGCTAGGCACTGCACACCTATGGAAATAAACCAATGTAGGGACAGGTACCTACCCCGATTTACTTTAATGGGTGTGCAAAGCTTTTGTTTGTCAAACAAAAGTACCTGTCCCCTTTGTTTGTCCCCTTTGTTTGATAATAAAAAATCTCAATATTGCATATAAATAGGGTATAATAATACCGTGGGGTGATAATATGGACAAAAAATTATCTTTATCTATTTGCATATTCTTCATATTTTTATTAGCCTTTATAATTCTAGTTTTAATTAGCGAATATAAAAATATGAACAATTTAAAAACAGAATATCCAAATATATCAGAAGAGGCCTATAATTATAGAAAGTCTAATTTAAATATATGGGCTATTAATTTAATACTCAAATTTTTAATTCCACTATTATTTTTAACTACAGGATTATCTAAAAGAATAGGAGTATTTGCCAAAGGCAGTGGTAGGGGGTTGTTTTTAACAGGATTTATCTATATCATTATATTTTCAATAATTGATTTAATAATATTCTTGCCTATTGATTTTTACAGTTCTTTTATACTAAAGCATAAATTTGGTCTTTCTAATCAAAGTATAGCTAGATGGCTGGAATTAGTTATAAAATCTTTTATATTAAATACATTGGTATTATCTTTAATTATATGGTTTCCCTATACTTTAATAAATAAATATCCCAGTAGATGGTGGCTATATCTAGGATTACTTTCTGTACCTGTTATTGTTTTTATAAACTTTATATCTCCAGTATACATAGATCCCATATTTAATAAATATACCTCTATAGAAGATAAAGAATTAGAAAGAGATATTAAATTATTATTAAAAAAATCGGGAATTGAGGATGCAGAAATCTATCAAGTGGATAAAAGCCGAGATACAAAAGAGATGAATGCATATATGACAGGAGTATTTAAATCTAAGAGAATAGTACTATGGGATACTACCATAGAAAAACTAAATAGAAAAGAAGTACTATCAGTAACTGCTCACGAAATAGGCCATTATGTAAATGGGCATATTTGGAAGGGAATTATTTTAGGAGGATTTGGTTCCATAATATTAATGTACTTAATATATAGAACTTCTAATTGGATGCTTTTAAAATCCAATGGCAGTTTTGGATTTAATAAATTATACAATATAGTCTCTATACCACTAATTATACTAGTATTGAATTTTTATATGTTTTTTTCCTCTCCTATAAACAATTATATTTCAAGACATATGGAAAGAGAAGCAGATGCTTATGAAATATATCTAACAGAAGACAGTGAATCAGCTATATCAACTATGTCAAAACTATATGAGGAAAGTTTAGGACTACCTCGACCTAGCAATATATTTAAAATTTGGTACCATAGTCACCCAACAGCAGAGGAGAGAATAGAGTTTTTTAATACTGGTGCCAGCCACTAACCCTAATGTAGTTTTTAATGGGAGTGGCCTGTTAATGAACATACTAACTTGTCGGTTTATAGAATTTGATAATAAGGAGTGGGACTACTATGCTAGCTTTTACAATAGCTCTATCTTTATTTGGAATAGCCTTTATCATTATGGGCATGTATTATAGAATGGTCCAAAACCCAAAGATAGCTAATTTTTATGCTAATACAAAAACTTTAACAGAAGAAAATATAATAGACAAAAAGGCCTATAATAATATCTGTGGGAAAATCTTTATTATATGGGGAGTATTAAATACTATAATTGCAATAGTATCTTATTTTATAGGAGATTATTTTGTTTTTTTGCTTATACTAATACCTATTATTAATATTATGGCTATGGCTATGTATAATATAAATGCTGCAAAATATATTAAAAAAGGATAGAAATAGCTCTATCCTTTATAAATTCTAAATTTACCACAAGTAATTTGCAATTCAAAATTCATAATTTCCCCGAAGGGAATCAATTATGTCTACTACTTAAATCCCTTAAAAGCTCTTCTGTTAGCTTATTTACATCTTCTATTTTATTATTTAGCTCTTTAAATTTCCCAGACAAATTTTCATCTTTAACTATGCCTAAATCATTAGATACTAGCATCATATTAATACTATTTAGATGCTGAGAATTATTCCAGTTATTTTCCTCAATTTTCTTAGTTTGCTTTAATATTTCTCCTATGGTTCTTGGGTTTTCCACATAATTCATCCTTTCTTATAAATTAATCCAAATGTAGAGAGTAGTCTTTATTATTATGTGTTTAATATAGAAAATTATACGAATGTAGGATAGTTGAAGCAAGAGATTTTTAGCTATTTTAATATATACATACTAAGCTGTCCTAGAGCCTGTTGCTTTATTTGTCCCACCTGTTCCACTTATTGTCCCAAAACTTAATTGTATAAATCTACAAAAGTTGATATAATAATAATGAAAATTGAAAGGAGTGGATTACATGAATATAGATAATTTATGTATTAATACCATTAGAGTATTATCAGCAGAAGCTATTGAAAAGGCTAATTCTGGTCATCCAGGGCTGCCTCTTGGTGCAGCACCTATGGCTTATACACTTTGGGCAAAGGGAATGAATCACAATCCTAAAAACCCACAGTGGATAAATAGAGATAGATTTATTCTATCAGCTGGACATGGTTCTGCTATGTTATACTCATTATTACATTTATTTGAATATGGACTATCCATGGAGGATATTAAAAACTTTAGACAATTAAATAGTAAAACGCCAGGTCATCCAGAATATGGTCATACCATTGGAGTAGAGGCTACCACTGGACCATTAGGTCAAGGAATTGCTAATGGAGTAGGAATGGCTATGGCAGAGAGACGTTTAGCAGCAGAGTTTAATAGGCCAAATCACGAAATAATAGATCACTACACCTATATATTAGCTGGAGATGGCTGTATGATGGAAGGCATAAATTATGAAGCTGTATCTTTAGCAGGTACATTAGGTTTAGGTAAATTAATAGTACTTTATGATTCTAATTCTATAACCATAGAAGGTAGTACAGATATAGCCTTTACAGAAGATGTTTCTAAAAGATTTGAGGCATTAGGCTGGGAGACTTTAGAAGTGGAAGATGGCAATGATGTAGAAGCTATTGAAGATGCCATAAATAAAGCTAAGAAAAATCTAAATAAACCTTCCTTGATTAAAATAACTACAGAAATTGGTTATGGAACTTCTAAGCAAGGGAAAAGTTCTGTTCATGGTTCACCATTAGGAAAGGAAGATATGGAAAATCTTAAAAAATTCCTATGCTGGGAGGAGGAAGAATTTACTGTACCAGCTAAAGTACGTGAACATATGGCTAATTTAGTCGAAATGGGAGAGAAAAAAGAAAAAGCTTGGGAAGAAAAATGGGAAGCCTATAAAAAAGAATATCCAGAATTAGCTAGGGAATTAGAAAATTGGATGGAATTAGAACTTCCTATGGATTATTTAAATTCAGAAGAATTTTTACAATTTGATAAAAACTATTCTACAAGGGAAGCATCTGGTGTAGTTATCAATAGATTAGCTGAGAGAATTCCAAATTTAATGGGAGGTTCAGCAGATTTAGCTCCATCAAATAAAACCAATATGGATAATAGAGAAGTATTTTCTGCTAAGAATTATAAAGGTTCGAATATTCATTTTGGTGTAAGAGAACATGCTATGGCTGCCATACTAAATGGAATGGCTTTACATGGAGGATTAAGGGTATATGGTGGAACCTTCTTTATATTTAGTGATTATATGAAACATAGTATGAGATTATCTGCATTGATGAATAAACCAGTTACTTATGTGTTGACCCATGACAGTATTGGTGTAGGTGAAGATGGACCTACTCATCAACCAGTGGAACAATTAGCTATGCTTAGATCCATGCCAAATATGATAACTTTTAGACCAGCAGATGCTAAGGAAACTGCTATGGGTTGGTATGAAACTCTAAATAGGGAAAATGGTCCTACATCCTTAATTCTTACAAGACAAGGCTTGCCAATACTAGAGGAAACAGGTAGAGACGCTTTAAATGGTGCCTATGTATTAAAAGATACAGGAGATAATATAGATATAATTTTAATGGCATCAGGTTCTGAAGTTCAATTAATATATGAAGCAGCAGATATATTAAAAGAAAAAGGAATTAACTCCAGAGTAGTAAGTATGCCTTCATGGGAATTATTTGAGGCACAATCAGAAGAATATAAGGAAAGTGTATTACCAAAGAATATAAGAAAAAGATTAGCAGTAGAAGCAGCATCTTCACTAGGTTGGCATAAATATGTAGGATTAGATGGAGAAATAATATCCATGGACGGATTTGGAGCTTCTGCACCAGGAAATCAATTATTTGAGAAATTTGGTTTTACAGTAGATAATGTAGTAGAAAAGGCAATGGAATTGATGAAATAGATTATTTGTTAAATAACTTACAATTTTGGGGACTGTCCCCCAAATTGTAAGTTATTTTTATACTCTTTTAGTTTTCCATATACCCTTATTATAATGATATAAAACTATAATTACTTCAGCAATTTCTGCTAAGAAAAAACTAATCCAAGCATATATTACTGGTAATTGTAAAACTTTTGTAGCTAAAAATAATACAGGTACTTGTACTACCCATCTGGAAATAAGGCTGGACATTAGAAATGGTGTATTATGACCTGAACCAGTAAATACAGAACCTAATCCCATAGCCCATCCAGCTAAGATTAACGATGGTGTAAGCAATTTAATCATAGGTATTCCAATTTTAATAACTTCTGGCTCTTCTATAAAAATTTTCATTATTTTATCTGGAAATATTATTGAAATTGTAGCAACTATACTCATCATAATCATATTTATTACTGCAGCAAATTTTGATGTATCAGTAGCCCTTTCTAAATCCTCCGCTCCTAGTGCCTGACCTACTATAGTACTAGCTCCCATTACAATCCCTATAATAGGTGTAAAAGTAAAACTAAATAATCTAGTGCCTATTCCAGCAGCAGCTACAGTATTGGTTCCATAGGAGGAGACAAATTTTAATATAGCCACTCCTGAAAGATTTCTCATAAGTACCTCTACTCCAGAAGGGAGTCCAATGGTCAATAATTTTTTGTCTATTTCCCAATCTAATTTAAAAAGACCCTTAAAACTGATTTTCAATTTATCATTTCCCTTTAATAATATATAAAATCCTATGATAAAGGCTACTACTGTAGATATAACAGTAGCCAGTGCTGCTCCAAATACTCCCATACCAAAACCAGGGATATTTGTACCAGGAATAATTTCAAACATAAATAATGGATCTAGAACTATATTTAAAATAGATGATACTACCATAATCTTCATAGGAGTTTTAGTATCTCCTAAACATCTTAAAGCAGTGTTAACGGAATAGGAAGAAAACATTATAGGTAAGAAAAACATTCTAATATATCCATAGTCTAAAGCTGCCTTTAAAACTTCTTTATCTGTAGTAAAAAATCCTAATAATGGTTCTAAAACAATAGACATAATAACTGCTGCTATAATAGCTACCAAAGCTTTAAAGGTTAAAGTTTGTTCTACAACTATTTGAGTTCTTTCAATATCTTTTTTCCCATAGGATTGGGTAATTAAGGATATGGAGCTAGAGCCAATTATTTCATTTAAAACGCTAACTAGCCAAAATACTGTAGAAAATATAGTAATACCTGCTACAGCAGGGGCAGAAATTCTACCAACCCATATCATATCCACTATATCATATACTGCCTGTAGCACAAAACCAAACATAGTAGGTAGAGATATTCTCAATAAATTTTTTCTTAAATCCCCTTGCAATAATTCATTCTCTTCTATATTTTGCATTTAATAACTCTCCTTTAATTGCCTAATTGTATAATATATATTATTATATTTTAAAATATTAATCAATACTTTAAAATAAGCTTACTTTTGGGGTCTGGCTTGTAAAAGTAAACTTATTTGTTAAAACTTTAGTAAAAGACTGATATAATTAATTT
>CAZMBD010000032.1:0-8444 GCA_964564325.1 uncultured Clostridiaceae bacterium | reverse complement strand
TGTAAAAGTAAACTTATTTGTTAAAACTTTAGTAAAAGACTGATATAATTAATTTGGGATTTTTTATTGGAGGGGATTAAATGAAAAATATAGAAATAGCTAAAAAACACTTAAAAGAAGAAAATCTAACTTTAGCAGTAGTGAAAAATGGAGAATTAATATTTAAATCCAAAGATAAAGGTATAAAACCTATGTATATATTAGCTACAGAAATGAAAGAAATAGCTAAAGATGCATCTATAGCAGATAAAGTAATAGGAAAAGGTGCAGCTCTATTGTGTGAATATATAGGAATAAAAGAAGTGCATAGCGAACTAATGTCTGAAACTGCAATAGAAGTTTTAAAGAGGGCAAATATTGGTTTTGCTTATTTTAAAATTACGCCCTATATAGAAAATAGAGATAGAACAGGACTTTGTCCAATAGAAAATATGGCTATGGATGAGGATAATGGAGAGATTTTGTTAGGGAGAATAGGGAAATTTTTAGGATAAAAAAAGTGCATTGTACATTGAAAGGAGAATTTTGTGGAATATATATATGAAAAAACACAAGGAAATGGAGGATTACCGGTAAAAACAATTATCCATGCTATAGATGGATTTCAAATGCATTGGCATAATGCAGGCGAACCAGTAACCTTATCAGATGGAGAAACCAATATACTTGGACAGACTTAGATTTAATTGATTTTAAAATTGTCCTTGGAGATTTCCTCATTTGCTATAGATTTACTATAATATTTAACTATCTGTTCTGTTATAAATGGAGTCAATAGAAATAACACTCCAATAACAATTAATAGTATAGGTATTATTTTTTTTATACTTTTATTCATGTTTTTCCTCCAAATACATATTATATAGATTATAACAAAGAAACTTTAAAGTTTAAAACTCCTTTTTAATATTAAATTTTGAAATTTTAATAACAGTTCTATTTTATAGGACTGTTATTTTCTTCTTATGATATAATTATCTTAAACAATACTATACAAGGAGTGATTTAATGAACATACTTATTAAAAACATAGACTTAGTACCTATGGACGGCAAAGAAGAAGTAATAAAAAACACTAATATTTACATTGAAGACAACAAAATAACTCATATAGGGGAATTAAAAGGAGATATAAAAATAGATAGAACCATAGATGGAAAAAACAAATTAGCTATGCCAGGATTAATAAATGCCCATACACATATAGGCATGTCTCTACTTAGAAACTTTGCAGATGATTTACCACTACATGAATGGCTTACACAAAAAATATGGCCTACAGAAGCCAATCTTACAGCAGAGGATGTATATTGGGGTTCATTACTTAGTATGGTAGAAATGATTCAATCTGGTACCACAACTTTTTGTGATATGTATTTCTTTATGGACGAAGTAGGCAAAGGCTTAGAAGAAATAGGTATGAGAGGAGTACTGACTCGAGGACTAATTGAAGAGCAAGGTCAAAATTCAGAAAAACTACTAGATACCAAAAATCTATATAAAAATTGGCATGGTAAAGAAAATGGTAGAATAAAAGTAATGGTAGCACCCCATGCACCATATACTTGTAGTCCAGAATTCTTAGGAGAAATTATGGATTTAGCCAAAGAATTAAAGACAGGTGTGCATATACATTTATCTGAAACAGAAAAGGAAGTGGAAGATAGTCTAAAACAATGGGGAAAATCTCCTATAGAACATGTTTATGATTTAGGATTATTTAATTTCCATACAGTAGCTGCTCATTGTGTTCATGTAGATGATAAGGATATAAATATTTTAAAAGAAAACAATGTAAGTCCAGTAAATAATCCTAGTAGCAATTTAAAATTAGCTTCAGGTTTTGCTCCAGTAGACAAAATGCTTAAAGCTGATGTCAATGTAGCCCTAGGCACAGATGGTTCTTCTAGTAATAATAATTTAAATATGTTTGAAGAAATTCATTTAGCTTCAATTATTAACAAAGCTGTAAATAAAGATGCAGTATCAGTACCTGCCATAGATGCATTAAAAATGGCCACTATAAATGGTGCTAAAGCCTTAGATTGGAATAATGAGATTGGCTCTATTGAAATAGGGAAAAAAGCCGATATTATTCTTATAGACATGAACAAACCTCATTTATATCCATTACACAATATAATATCTTTACTAGCATATTCCGTACAAGGTTCAGATGTAGATACGGTAATAGTAGATGGGAAAATTTTAATGGAAAATAGAGAAATGAAAACTATAGATGTAGAAAAAGTAATGTATAATACAGAAAAAATTGCTCAAGATTTAATCAGTAGATAGCAAATGAAAAGGTCAAACAAAAGGGTGGTCTCTTTTACACCCATTGCCATAATGTAGTGCACCAGGGACAGTCCCTTTTGGATCCCTTTTTGTAGGGCCTACTTTGATTTGTTTCAGAAAAAGGCCCTAATAATTGTCAATTATTAATTGTGAATTGTAATAAAGTGGGGTGATATTATGCCATCTATAGACTTAGACGAAAATATTATGCTAAAAAACAAAATACCCATATTAGTAATGGATGAAAACTGGCTTAGATTATTTGGGGATATAAAATATAAAAATATGCAATATTTAAAAGAAGAATTAAATGAGTTAATAAAAAAAGAAGGAAAACTAAAAGAAAAGTCCTATATCCTTCAAAGAGAAAAAACTCATGCAATGAAAATGATTTTAGGCATATCTGATGCTATTAATAATGAAAGCAAAGATGTAGATCCAAAATTATTAGATGAATATAAAAGTAAAATTGAAAAGGCAAATGAAGAATTAGAAGAAATTACTTTTCAATTGGAAACCATACCTCACGAAATAAGAGAAGTAAACTTTCAACTATTAGAGACTACTGCAGATTATGGATATAAAGAATTAAAAACCAGGGAGAAAAAATTAAAGGAAACAGTAGATGAATTAGATAAATTAAGGGAAAGATTGAGAGAATTAATAAATGAGAAACATGATTATGAGGAATGGATAGATAGTGCCTATTCATTTTTACATGGTATGTTAGGCAGTGAAGAAATGGAAAAATTAGATGAGAAGATATTAGATAAGGGAGATTTCTTATGGTAATAGGAACAGGTGTGGATATAGTAAAAATAAGTAGAATAGAAAATATAATTAAAAACAAAAGAGATATATTTTATAATAAAATATTCACTTCCGATGAAATAAAATATATTGAAACAAAAAATCACAATACTCAAACCATATCAGGATTATTTGCGGCAAAGGAAGCCATATCTAAATTATTAGGTACTGGAATAGGAAAAGTAAATTGGAAGGATATAGAGATAATCCATAATAAATTTAGTAAACCTTGTGTAAAACTCTATGGTGAAGGAGAAAATATGACTAAAAAATTAGGCATTAATACAATTCATCTATCTATTTCTCACGAAAAAGACTATGCCATAGCCTTTGCAATTGGAGAAGGTAGGAAGAAAAGTTTTATTGTACCAAAAGAGATTAGCAATATACTTCCTAAAAGAAATAGAGATTCCCATAAAGGGAATTTTGGTAGAATTGGAATAATAGCTGGAAGTCGTGGCATGATAGGGTCTGCATATTTATCAGCTATGGCAGCTTTGCGTTCAGGCTCTGGTTTAGTATATAATATTGTGCCTAAATCTCTCCATGAGATTTTTTCAATAAAATTAATTGAATCTATAATAATACCAGTAGAGGATAATAATACTGGTCATTTTATTTTAAATTCCGTAAATGAGGTAGAAAAAGCAATAGAAAATAAAGATGTATTAGCTATTGGACCTGGTATAGGAGTAGATAGTGAAAGAACAGAATTTATACAAAATATATTAGTTAATTACAATGGGCCTATAGTATTAGATGCAGATGGTATAAACTGTTTATCTAAAAATCCTGTCATATTGACAAAAAGAAAAAGCCCCACTATAATTACTCCTCATCCAGGAGAAATGTCCAGATTACTAAATATTAATATAGGAAAAATTCAAGAGAATAGAGTAAAATATTCTAAAAATATTTCTAATAAATATAATATAATAACTGTATTAAAGGGAGCCAATACTGTAGTCACTAATGGCAAAGACATTTATATTAATTCCACTGGCAATCCTGGCATGGCTACAGCTGGTTCTGGAGATGTACTAACAGGAATAATAGCTTCCTTCATAGGTCAAGGCATTGATCCATATAAAGCCGCTATATTAGGAGTATATATTCATGGTTTAGCAGGAGATTTGGCAAAAGTTCAAAAAGGAGAATGTGGACTAATAGCTAGGGACATATTGGAAAACATCCCTTCTGCCATAATGTGGTAGTGCACCAGGGACTGTCCCTGGTGTACTACTGGTGCACTACCGTTTATTTCCAATTTAGCCCCAAATAAAATTTTCGAAGAAGTTTATCGCTTGTTTTACCTATCTAAACTATCTAAGCTGTCTTACTTTGTCTTGTTAAAGCTTGACAAAGAGAAAGTATTTTGTCAGAATATATACAATAGTATAAATTGACAGAATTGGAGGGGGATTAAATGGGGACAATGGACAGTATAAGACCAGTATGGGCAGAGATTAATTTAGATAATTTAGCCCATAATATTAAAGAAGTAAGGAGAAATACAAAAAAAGATGCTCTAGTTACTGCAGTAGTAAAGGCGAATGCCTATGGACACGGTGCTGTAGAAGCGTCTAAAGTATTTTTAGAAAATGGAGGGGATAGATTAGCAGTGGCAACCTTGTCAGAAGCTATAGAGCTTAGACTTGGTGGCATAGATGTACCTATATTGATTTTAGGCTATACACCTAAAACTCAATACTCACAGGTTTTAAAATATGATATTATACCAACTATATATGATTATGAATCTGCTAAAGCTTTATCTGAAGAAGCTACTAGATTAGAAGTAGTTGGAAAAATTCATATAAAAATAGACTCAGGTATGGGAAGAATAGGATTTTTACCTAGTGATGAAGCTATATCTGAAATTGCAAAGATTTCTAAATTACCCAATATAGAAATAGAAGGTATATTTACTCATTTTGCAAAAGCTGATGAAGAAGATAAAAACTTTACAAGATTGCAATATAATAGATTTATAGATATGGTAAATAAATTGGAAAAGAAAGGAGTTAATATTCCTATAAAGCATGTGTCTAATTCTGCAGCTATTATAGATTTACCAGAGTACAATCTAAATATGGTAAGGGCAGGAATTATGCTATATGGGCTTTATCCTTCAGAGGAAGTAAATAGAAATAATATTAAATTAAAACCGGCTATGACCCTAAAGACCAAAATTTCCCATATAAAAGAAGTATCCAAAGATGTGGGAATTAGCTATGGCCAAATTTTTGTTACAAAAAGAAAATCTAAAATTGCTACGATACCTATAGGCTATGCAGATGGTTTTACTAGGCTTTTAACTTCAAAAGGCGAGGCCTTTGTAAATGGGAAAACTGTACCAATTATTGGCAAAATATGCATGGACCAATGTATGTTAGATGTAACGGATGTGGAAAAAGTAAATATAGAAGATGAAGTAATATTATTTGGAGATGGAGAATTCGGACCCCATATAGATGATGTGGCTAATAAATTAAATACTATAAATTATGAAATAGTATGTATGGTGGGAAGGCGTGTTCCTAGAGTATATATAAAAAATGGAGAAATAATAGGAATTGTGGACTATCTTTTAGAAGGAATAATGAATAAATATATGAAGAAGTTGACATAATTAAGGTATAAGATATATAATTAAAATGTCTTATTTATATAGTTTTTTTGCTTTTTTCATACAAACTTTTGCTTTGGGGGTGCAAATCTGTGGCAGAAACCAGAAAAATTATGGTTAGCTTACCAAATAATTTGGTAGAAGAAGTAGATTTTATTGTTTCTATGGAAGACAAAAATAGAAGTGAATTTGTTAGGGAGGCTATGAAATTATATATTCGTGAAAAAAGAAAGCTAGAAGTATCTGAAAGGCTAAAGGATGGATATTTAGAAATGAGTAAGATCAATCTTAGTTTCGCAGAAATGGGATTAGGACAGGATATGGAGGAATTGGACCTTTACGAGGTGAAACTTACTGGGTGTGAAAAAATGTGATTGTAAAAAGAGGAGATATTTTCTATGCTGACCTAAGTCCAGTTATTGGTTCTGAACAAGGGGGAATAAGGCCAGTCCTTGTTATTCAAAATGATATAGGCAATAAATATAGTCCTACTATTATAATTGCTGCCATTACTTCCCAAATAAACAAGGCCAAATTACCTACTCATATAGAAATCAATGCTCCAGAATACGGATTGCCTAAGGATTCCGTAGTATTATTGGAGCAGGTGAGAACCATTGACAAGAAAAGGTTAAGGGAGAAAATAGGGAAGTTTAATGATGAAATGATGAAAGAAGTAGATGAATGTTTAAAAATATCCTTGGGACTAATAGATTTATAAAAATAAGCATAAGAATATGCTTATTTTTTATTTTGTAATTTTCTACAAAACAATCCCTATATATAGTATAATCTAATAAAGAACTTGTATTATATGGGAAGGAGAAAGGTGGATTTACTATGAATGATGATATTAAATATATAGGTAAATATACCAATGAGTTAAATGATAAGGAAAAAAAGGACTTTTTATATTTATTTAACACAGTTTTTGGTTTAAATTATAATATTCATTGGTTTAATTGGAAATACTTAGATAATATATATGGGGACTCTTATATAGTCTTAGCTTATGACGAGGACGATATAATAGGAA
Organism: uncultured Clostridiaceae bacterium; assembly: GCA_964564325.1. Lineage (GTDB taxonomy): Bacteria > Bacillota > Clostridia > Tissierellales > Tepidimicrobiaceae > JAAZMA01. Next base: position 1,671 of record CAZMBD010000032.1, on the reverse strand, counting down.
TTAGGAGTTTCTGGAGAAACGATATAGATAATATTCTATCTTATCAACCCTGTGATACTGCAGTTTTAAAAGAATATAGAGGTAGAGGGATATTTTCTCAAATGACTAAAATAGCATTAAAAGAAGTAGAGGGAGCCTTTATTTACAATTTTCCAAATGAAAACTCCTTACCAGGAAATTTAAAACTAGGTTGGGAAATCCATAAGGAATATCATATAAAATCAGTATGGAATAGGTCTAAATTAAAAGATGAAGTCAAATTTATAGAAGATAAATATCTATTGTGGAAGTTTTATAAATCTCCTCTAAATAAATATTATTATTATGAAATAGATGGACAATCGTATTTACTTTATAAACGAAAAAACAATTTATATTATGTATTAGGTAAATTTAATGGGGAAAATAAAAAGTATTTTACCAAGGCAAAAGCACCTATATTATTTATTCATGTAGCAGAAAAAACAATGATATATAAAATATTTAAGAAGTCCACCACTATAGTATCTTTTCAAGGAAGAGATAAAAAAAATATAGATATTCCAATTTTTAAAGCAGATTATTTTTAATAAAATTAAAGGGATGTGAGGTCTTAATGAAAAGATTAATTAAAATTATATTAAAATATCCTATAAAATTATTTAACTATATATATACCTATTTTTATTATAAAAATAGTCAGGCTAATGAAAAAATTAAAATAGACGATATGCTAGAAAAAAAGGAGAAAATCCTAGTGCTTTCCCCTCATGTAGACGATGAAACCATAGGCCTTGGAGGCACTTTATTTAAACATAAAGAAATAGGATGTAAAATGGCATTAGTCTATATGACAGATGGAGGTGGGAGTACTACAGAAAGTTCTAGAGAAGAATTAATTGCTACTAGGAAAAAAGAAGGGAAAAAAGTTAAAGAAACCTATGGATTTGAAAGTATTTATTTCCTAGATGAAATAGATGGAGAATTAAATCCAGAAAAAACCCAGTTAATAGACAAAATCATAAATATATTAGAAATAGAAAAACCTAATATAATCTACACACCATTTTTATTAGATGGTCATAGAGACCATGTGGGAACCACCAAAGCTTTAATTCAAGCACTTAAAGTTTGGAATAAGGATTTTGAAAAAATCTATATGTATGAAGTTAATTTTCCTATAATGCCTAAATTGGTAAATAGTGTTAGCAAAATGGAAGAGAAGGATTATATAAAAAAAGGAGAAATTTACAATATATTTACTTCTCAATGGGCCATGGGCTTTGATGCTTTTAGGCTTTTAGACAGAAGAAAAAAATATATTATAAACTCTGCTTATGGAGCAGAAGTATTTGTAAGGGTAGATTTAGAAACTCTATTAGAAATAGAAAAGGCCTTAGGGGAAGAAGAATTTGCACCAGAACAGTTTAGACAATTAAGCAGTCATTATAATTTATTATTTGCCTTTAGAAACAATAAGGATTTAAAGGAGAAATATGCTAAAAGAATAAATACTATATTAGAAAAAACTCATGTGAAAGTTAAAGAATAAAGATAATAGAACTTTGTTTTTTATATTTTCCTTGAAACCTTAACAATCTATAGTATAATTATAAAGATAATAGTATTAATAATTTAAGCTTTAATGGGGGATTAAAAATGAAAATAACTGTAATAGGATTAGGATATATT
>CAZMBD010000031.1:17085-21708 GCA_964564325.1 uncultured Clostridiaceae bacterium | reverse complement strand
GCCCTATTGATTATTTTATCATCTATATCTGTGAAATTAGTAATATATTTTACCTCATAGCCTTTATATATGAAAAACCTTCGTAAAGTATCGAAAACTACTGCAGGCCTAGCATTACCTACATGAATATAATCATACACAGTAGGACCACATACATAAATACTAACCTTGTTTTCTTCAATCGGCACAAATTCTTCCTTTTTTCGAGTTAAAGTATTATATAATTTCATATTTTCCTCCTTCCTTAGGTAAATAACTTACAATTTGAGGGACAGTCCCTCAAATTGTAAGTTATTTTATAGATAATTTTCTTCTATATATTCTATTCTATCTAAGATGTTTTGTTTTCCTAATATATATATTATATTTGTTAATTCTGGTCCATGATTATTTCCAGTTAATGCAATTCTAGTAGGCATAAATAAGTTTTTACCTTTTACACCTGTTGCTTTTTGAATCTTTTTCATAATACCTTTAGAAAACTCTTCATCTACTTCTTCAATTTTAGCTAGTTCCTCTTTAAATGCATTAAGTAAACTAGGTACCTGTTCTCCTTTTAGCATTTCTAATGCACTTTCATCTTCTGGTTCTATTTTATTGTTAAAGAAAACTTCAACTTTTCCTGGTATTTCTGAAAGATTAGATATGCTTTCTTGAATTGTCAACACTATGGTTTTTACCCAATCATATCTTTCTTCTACAGTCTTTTCGTCTATATAACCAGATTTTATTAAATAAGGTATAGCCATAGTTGTTAATTCATCTATATCACAATTTCTTATATGATGACCGTTTACCCAATCTAATTTATCTTTATCGAATATGCCACCAGTTTTAGATACTCTTTCAAAACTAAACTTTTCAATTAATTCATCCATACTAAGTATTTCCTCATTGTCTTCAGGACTCCATCCTACAAGTGCTAAATAATTTACTAATCCTTCTGGAAGATATCCTTTTTCTCTAAAATCTTCTACAGATACATCTCCATGACGTTTACTTAGTTTCTTTCTTTCTTTGTTTAATACTGTAGGTAAATGAACATAAGTTGGTTTTTCCCAACCTAATACTTCATAAAGATATACATGTTTTGGTGTAGAGGGTAACCATTCTTCTCCTCTTACTATATGAGTTATATTCATTAAATGATCATCTATAACTACTGCCATATGATAAGTTGGATAACCATCAGATTTTAATAGTACCTGATCGTCCATATCCTCCGTATTTATAACTATATCTCCTCTTACCATATCGTGAAATTTAATATCTTTATTATGGGGTAATTTTAATCTAACTACATATTCTTCTCCATTTTCTATTCTTTTTCTGGCCTCTTCTAAGCTTAAATTTCTACAAAAACCATCATATCTAGGAATTAGTCCTTTTGTCTTTTGCTCTTCCCTTACACTGTCTAACCTTTCTTTAGAACAAAAACAGTAATATGCATCCCCTTTTTCTACCAATTCATCTACATATTTTCTATATATATCTAGTCTTTCAGATTGAATATATGGTCCATATTCTCCTTTTTGAACTATTTTACCATCTTCTAAAAAGACACCTTCATCATATTCTATTCCTGCCCAATTTAATGATTCTATTAGATTTTCAATAGCTCCATCTACATATCTAGTTCTATCAGTATCTTCTATTCTTAAAATAAATTTGCCATTATTGTGTCTTGCAAATAAATAATTGTATAGTGCTGTCCTAAGGCCTCCTATATGCAAATATCCTGTAGGACTAGGTGCAAATCTTAGTCTAAATTGTTCCATTTATAATCCCCTTCCATTTCTATTATTTTATTTAAAAAATTTGCTAAAGAAATTAGTTATAGCATCTAGTATTCTTTCTAACAATGATCTAATTTCTATATTTTGTTGTGTTATTTTATCAATTTTTCCAGATATATCTTGTAGTTGTCCTTTTATTTCATCAATATCTAGATTTAATTTAGATATGCCTTTCATCAAAGAAACTATTTGATCGATTTGTTCTTTGGTTAATTCTATACCTAAATCATTTGCCATTTCTTCTACTACTTTTTTAATAGAGCCTTTTCTTTTTACATTGTTTTTTACTACATACATTTTAATATTTGTAATTAATTCTTCTGCTTCTTCCTGCCCAATTTCAGAACCTAGTGTTGCAGTTTTGGCAATTTCTTCACTTGCTATCTTCTTTTCAACTTCTGTAATTTCTTCTCCTGTTAAATCCTCAAAAGCTTTCATAATTCCAGTTAATGCTGCAGTACCTGAAACCTGAAATGGAGCTGCTACTACTATTTTAGCATCTTTTATTCCTGCAGTAACAAGTGCATTTCTATACATATCATTGGTTACCCAAGTAATATTTCTAGAATCTACTGTAATACCTTCTCCTTCTGCAAGTTTCTCTACATAAACAGAAGATATAGCTCTAGTTCCTAATAATTTTTCATCTATAAATTCTCCTAAGTATTCTCTTTCTTCTTGATTTGTAACCTCTATTATTTTAGTATTTTCATCTACTTGAAATAAACTTAACATCTCTTTTCGTTGTTCCTCGGATAAGTTTTTTCCTAAACTAACTACTGCATCATGAATTTCTGCATCTGCAAAAGCTACAGATGAAAAAGCAAATATGCATATTAATATAATGGATAAAATTTTATTTTTCATTGTTTTCCCCCTTATATTTAAAATCTCTTCATAAAATAGAATACCCTATTATTTTAAATAATACAAGTTCTATAGCCTAAATCAAGTAGTAAAATAAGGCTGAAAATCAGCCTTATTTATATTTTTAGACCTTCTTTTTCAAACTCTTCTTTTATTCTATCCATTACTTCAGTTACAGAGATTTCTATTCTTTCCCCATCTTTTCTTAAAGAATATTCTACTATATTTTCTCCCGCCTTTTTACCTACTGTAATTCTAATAGGTATGCCTATTAAATCTCTATCATTAAATTTAACTCCTGCTGAACCATTCCTATCGTCTAATAATACTTCCACGCCTTCTTCTAATAATTCAGTATATAGTTTTTCTCCTAATTTTATTTGTTCTTCTTTCTTTGTATTTACAACAGTAATTATTACATGATATGGCGCTACTACCAATGGCCAGATTATACCATTTTCATCATGATATTGTTCTACTATTGCAGCTAAAGATCTAGACACCCCTATTCCATAGGAACCCATATATACAGGATTTTCTTTTCCATCTTGATCTATATATTTTAAATTTAAGCTATCACTATATTTGGTTCCAAGTTGAAATATATTTCCTACTTCAATTCCTCTGTCCATTAGTATTTCTCTATCACATTTTGGACATTTATCTCCTTTTCTTATAAGAAGTAAATCATCTACTATTTCACCATCAAAATCCCTCTTATAATTTGCATTTTTAATATGATAATCTGTTTCATTTCCACCTACTATTAAATTTTTCATCTTAGTAATTCTAGAATCTATTAGGATTTTTACATCTTCTTTTAATCCTATAGGCCCAGTAAAGCCTTTTTCTGCTCCACTAATTCTCTTTATAGTTTCTTCATCTGCTAATTCTAATTCATGGTCTGCTATCCTGAGATAATTACATAATTTAGTTTCATTTAATTCCCTATCACCAGGTATAATAGCCACTACTGTTTCTCCAGCTGCATTATATACTAAAGCTTTACCAAATTTACTTCTATCTAATTTAAATAATTCTTCTAAATCGTCTATAGTAGTAGCATTTGGAGTGTGTACTTTCTCCATATCCTTCATTTCTTCTTCTTGACCATTAAAACTATATATTACTTCTGCTTTTTCATCTGTAGCTGCATAATCACAATTATCACAATATGCTATTAAACCTTCACCTACTTCTGACATAGCCATAAATTCGTGGGATTCATTTCCTCCCATGGCACCAGAATCTCCTTGTACTATTTTATATTTTAGTTTAAGTCTGGTAAATACCTTATCATAAGCATCCCACATTTCTTGATATGATTTTTTCATACCTTCTATATCCCTATCAAAACTATAGGCATCTTTCATAATAAATTCCCTAGCTCTTATTACTCCAAATCTTGGTCTTTTTTCATCTCTATATTTAGTTTGAATTTGATATAGATTTAATGGCAATTGTCTGTAGGAATTAACTTCTCCTTTTATTGTAGATGTAAATACTTCCTCATGAGTTGGCCCAAGACAAAATTCTCTTTCATGTCTATCCTGTAATTTAAACATTTCTGGACCAAAATTTGCCCATCTACCTGTAGCTTCCCATAGTTCCTTAGGTTGTATTGCAGACATTAATAATTCCTGAGAACCTGCAGCATCCATTTCTTCCCTTACAATATTTTCGATTTTTCGTATTACTCTGTAGCCTAGTGGCAAATAACAATATACTCCTGCTACTAATTGCTTTGTCATTCCTGCCCTAAGTAATAAATTATGACTTGGAATATCTGCCTCTGCAGGAACTTCTCTTAAAGTTGGCATATAAAATTTCGACATTCTCATTTTTTACTCCTCCTTGTTTTGTGGGACAGAATGGGCGATTCCTACCTTGATTTATTTTCATGGGTGTTCAAGGCTCCCTGTCCCAAACGTCAAACATTAGGGACTGTCCCTTTTATTTG
>CAZMBD010000031.1:0-16985 GCA_964564325.1 uncultured Clostridiaceae bacterium | reverse complement strand
TGTTCAAGGCTCCCTGTCCCAAACGTCAAACATTAGGGACTGTCCCTTTTATTTGTCGCTCACATAGATTTGGTGCTCGTTGCGTTTGACCTACCAACCATTTGCTCTAAAAACATTACGCAAATGGGGTTAGGTCATAAAAAGCCCTTCATCTCAAATAGAGACGAAGGGCTGTATCCGCGGTACCACTCTAATAGACCTAAAGTTTTTCTTTAACTTTAGATCCACTTGAAGTCTTTAACGAAACTAACGTTTAAGCATAATAATTTCTGCTTAAAAGCTCTAGGACGGGTTCTGTATCCATTGGGTCAGAAATCTTTCACCTAATGATTTCCTCTCTAAGACCATAAGTACATACTATTTCCTATCATTGCTAAATATTAATTTGTACTATATCATACTAAAGATTTCAGTAATTGTCAAATATTTTTTTGAAAACAATTTTTATTCTAAAGGAAATAATAAACATACACTGTGAGCGGCTATGCCTTCTTTTCTACCTTCAAATCCCAATTTTTCAGTGGTCGTAGCCTTAATGTTTATATTCGATACAGAAGTATTTAAAATTTTAGATATATTTAATTTCATATCTTCTATGTAGGGAGCTATTTTAGGGCTTTGGGCTACTATTACTGTATCTATATTTCCGATTTTATATTTGGATTCTATCATAATATTATAAACTCTCTCTAAAAGTATAAGACTAGATATATCCTTGTATTCTTCATCTGTATCTGGAAAATGCTTACCAATATCCCCTAATCCTAAAGCTCCTAAAACACTGTCCATAATAGCATGGACTAATACATCTGCATCAGAATGCCCTAATAGGCCTTTTTCATAGGGTATGTCTATTCCACCTAATATTAATTTTCTATTTGGAACCAATGCATGTACATCATAACCTATTCCTATTTTCATTTTTTCCTCCTATCTATTATAAAATGCAAACTCCATTCTATTAAATATAGCGTTTTTATCTTTTAAAATAGATTCTGCTAAGATTAAATCCTCAGGAGTTGTAATCTTTATATTTTCATAAGACCCCATAATCATCTTTACATTTATACCTAATCTTTCTACAAAACTGCTATCATCTGTTCCTATAAATTCATCTTCTATAGCCTTAATATAGCCTTCCATAAGAATTTCCTTTTTAAAACACTGAGGAGTTTGAGCTGCCCATAACATATCTCTTTTTGGGGTTTTGTCTACGATTTCAGAATTTCCTACAAATTTGATAGTATCCTTAACTGGTACACCTACTACACAAGCGCCATATTCTACAGCCCCTTTTATTCCTTCAATTATATTTTCTAATTTTACAAAGGGCCTAGCACCATCATGGGATACAACTATATCTGTTTTTTCGTTTAATGCAAGTATCCCATTATATACTGAATCTTGTCTCTCTTTGCCACCTCTAACAATTTTAGAAACTTTATTAAAATTATATTTTTTAATAATTTCTTTTCTACAATAATCTATTTCTTCTTCTTTAGCTACTACTATTATTTCATCTACATATTTGCATTTTTCAAATTTTTCTAAGGTATGAGCCAAAATTGGTTTATTATTTATAGAAATAAATTGCTTATTTATTTTAGAACCCATTCTATTGCTCATTCCAGCTGCTGCTACTATGACTGAAATGTACTGGTCTTTGTACATATAATTCACCTCTCAAACATTATAGCACATAAAACTAAAGTTTAAAATTATAATTCCCAAAAATAACAAAAATATAAGGGCCAAATATTTTGGCCCTAAACTGCTCTATCTACCATAGTCTTCGGCTTAGCAAATATCATTCTTCCAGCTGAGGTCTGCAATACACTAGTTACTAATACATCTATAGTCTCTCCAATATGTTTCTTGCCACCTTCTACAACTATCATAGTACCATCATCTAAATACGCTAAACCTTGACCAACTTCTTTCCCATCTTTTATAACTTGAACTACCATTTCTTCTCCAGGTAAAACTACTGGTTTTACTGCATTTGCTAGCTCATTAATATTTAATACATCTATACCCTGAACTTCTGCTACTTTATTTAAATTATAATCATTAGTGATAATTTTTCCCTTTAACAATTGGGTAAGTTTTAGTAATTTAGTATCTACTTCCTTCACATCTTCAAATTTCTTATCATGAATAATTACTTCAATATCTAATTCTTTCTGGATTTTATTTAAAATATCTAGTCCTCTCCTACCTCTATTTCTTTTAAGAGAATCTGATGAATCTGCAATATGTTGTAATTCCTGTAATACAAATTCTGGAATAACTAAAGGTCCTTCTATAAAACCCGTTTTACATATATCTGCTATTCTACCATCTATAATAACAGATGTATCTAAAACTTTAGGACATGATTTACAATTATTTTTTAGTTTATCTTTTCCAGAGCCTTTTTTCATACTTCCAAATGCACTAGAAAAATCCTCTTTTTTCCTCGTAGGAACCTTTATTCCTAGATAACCAAATATTAGATATAAGATAATAGATATGATAACTCCTAAATAGGGTATGTTTAATCTATAGAAGGGTTGACTTAATAAATATGCGATAATAAGTCCAATAATTAACCCTACAGACCCTAATGCAATTTCATAGGCAGGAACATTTTGCAATTCTGTCTCAACAAAAGAAGCTAATTTCCTTCCTCCATGAATAAATTTTGGAGCCAGTAAAAAAAATATAATTCCAAAAATTATGCTTATGCTTAAATAAAATACAAAACCTAGCCAGCCTTTACTAGATAAATGAATGATTTCCAATGCTTTTAATCCTACTGCTATGCCATAACCAATTAATAATCCTAATAAAGCTATAATGCCTCTCATAATTTTGTCAAACATTAGCTCACCTCCCTTAATATATTTATTTCCATAAACTCAAATTATATAACATAATAAAAATTAAAAATTTCATGCTGATTTTACAGCATCATCTATTAGGTTTTCTATTTTTTCTTCATCTGCATCTGATACTAAAACTATTTCACTGATGAGCATCTGTTTTGCGCTATTTAACATTTTCCTCTCCCCTGTAGAAAGGCCCTTTTCTTCATCTCGTAGCATTAAATTTCTCACTACTGCTGCAATTTCAAATATATCTCCAGATTTAATTTTCTCCATATTTACTCTATATCGCCTATTCCAATTTTGAGGCATCTTGGTTTTATCTCCTTGAAGTATAGTTAAGACCTCATCTAATTCTTCCTGGTTTATTACTTCTCTAATCCCAATTTCCTCCACATTATCTACAGGTATCATTACTTTCATATCACCTATAGGCATTTTCATTATATAATATTTTCTCTTTTCGCCTAAAATTTCTTTCTCTTCAATTTCTTCTATTATCCCAGCGCCATGCATGGGATAAACTATTTTATCTCCAATATTAAACATAGAACAACCTCCTATCATACTACTTCATAAATATATTATACATTAATAGGTAAAGGTTGTAAAGTATTCATTGTACCATAATAATATTTCCCTTGTCAACTTTAAATTTTAAAATTGTATTGTTAGAAATATTTGACAACTGCTTGTCTCTATCAGTATAATATAAATATAAATAATTCTTATAAGACAGGGGTGGATAATATGGACAGAAGTGCAAATGTAGTAAATACTCAAAAGGATTTAAGTCTGGATGAATTTCAAAAACAAGTAGATGACGTACTCATTAGGCATAGGAGTATATTAGATATAATAACTAAATTAGATGAATATACAGCTAGAATAAATAGAGCAGTAATTAAATCTTCCACTTCCTGTGGTTGTATTGAAATTCATGCTAAAAAGCAGAATTTCAATAAAAACTCTTTGGAAGATATGAAAAATAGTATGGAATCCCATGTTACAGGAAATTTATGTCCTGGATGTAGAGAAATTCTACTGGAAGAAATTGGTGCTTATTTATTCTATTTAGCTGCTTTATCTAATGCCTTAGGCGTTGATATGTCTGAAGCTTTACTTAATGAATATAATAATATTAAAACCCTAGGCCTTTTTAGCCTTAAATAGATTCAAATATATTGATTTTATAAAATATAGAGTTAAATCACATTTAACTCTATATTTTATTAATTATTTTTCTTATATTTTTTTAATGCCTGTAAAATTATAGCAGTCCTAGCTTGACCTATGCCTTCTACTTCTCTTAATTTTGTTGGAGAAGCATTTATAATTCCTTGCAGAGTTTTAAATTCATTTATTAGATTTTCTAAAACATTTGAAGGAATTCTAGGAATTTTACCTAATATTCTATATCCCTTTGGTTCTACTACTATATCCAATGTGCCTAAGCCACTATCATATCCTAATATATTTGCAATTTTATTTAAGTCTAATAATTCTTCTAAACTAAGTTTAGATATTTCGTCCAATATAATAAAGAGATCCTTGGATAAATCTCCACTATAATCTCTTATTAAATTAATCCTATCTTTATCTACTCCATCTATTAATTCCATTTGTTGCATATTTAAAAGTCTTCCTTCTATGCCTAATTCCGATATATATATATCTATTTCATTTTTAATTCGCCAAACCATTTCCATTTTTCGAATAATCTTAGTTACTTCATAAAGAGTTACTGCATTTTCAAATTCTAGGATATTTAAATTATTTAAATATTCATCTAATGTTTTCTTATATTTTTCAAGAGTTTGAACTCCTTGATTAGCCTTATTCAATATTTCATTTATATCTTTTAAAATATATTTATAATTAGCTTTATAAAGAGTAATGACTCTTCTTCTTTCAGATACGGCTATTACCAATGAATTAGTCTGTTTAGCTACTCTTTCTGCTGTTTTATGACGAGTACCAGTTTCCTTAGAAATTATAAGGGGGCAAGGCAATAATTGAGTATTAGCATATAATATCTTTTTACAGTCATTACTAAGTATTATGCCACCATCCATTTTTGCTAATTCGTATAAATTAGAAGGAGTAAATTCACAATTTATATAAAATCCATCATGGACTAAATCCAATACTTCTTTAGAATTTCCTACCACTATCAAAGCTCCTATTTTCCCATTTATTATATTATCTAAACCAGTTCTAAGTTGAGTGCCAGGTGCTACTATTTTTAAAATTTCTAACAATTCCATATCCATATATTATCCTCCATATAATATTTCCTATAAAATATTATATGGAATTTATATATTTCAATTCTATGAGAAAACATCTTTTATAACTTCTATTAAAGTTCTCAGTTCAATTATTTTTATATTTCCCATATCATCCTTTGATTTTAAACCGCCTTTAGGAATATATACTCTATTAAATCCCATTCTATCTAATTCCCTAATTCTAGTTTCTAATGAAGGGACCCTTTTTAATTCTCCAGTTAAACCTACTTCTGCAATAAATACTGTACCATTAGGAATTGGTCTATTTAATACTGAAGATACAATACTCATAATAATAGCTAAATTTACAGATTGCTCACTTAACTTTAATCCACCTGTAGTTTTTATAACTACATTTTTATCAAATAAATTAATTCCTCCTCTTTGCTCTAATATAGATATTAGAGTATTCAATTGATCTCTTCTTAAACAATCCCCAATTCTAGATGGATATGGAGTAAAGGAATGAGAAACCAAGGACTCTACTTCCACTACAATAAGCCTAGAACCTTCTTTTATTACAGATAATGCTGAACCTGAAGCCATTATACCTTGATCTCTTTTAGTAATAAAATATTCCGAAGGATTATCTATAGGAATCATTCCTTCTTCTTCCATAGAAAACAAGCCTATCTCTCCAGTTCTACCAAATCTATTTTTAGTTGCCATTAAGGTTCTAAGTTCTTCTTCAGATTCCCCTTCTAAATATAAAACAGTATCCACTAAATGTTCTAATGTTCTAAGACCCGCCATTTCATTTGCCTTAGTCATATGCCCTACCATAATTACTGCCCTAGATCTGTTTTTATTCTTTGCTACTTCTACCAATGCATTAGCTGTCTCAATAGTTTGAATTGGGGAACCTGCCCTAGAATCAAATTCAGCCAAAGTAAAAGTTTGAATACTATCCACTATAATTAAATCTGGGTCTATTTCACTTATAGATTTTAAAACATTGTCCATACTAGTATCGGAAAGTATCCAAATGTTTTCAGGTATTTTCTCTATAATTCTATCCGCTCTATTTCTTATCTGAGTTTCACTTTCCTCTCCAGAGGCGTATAGTACCCTGTAACCTTTTTTAGCTATATCATTGGAAACTTCCAATAGCAATGTGGATTTTCCTGCACCAGGTCTCGCCGTAAGTATGGTAACGGAATCCTTAACTATACCTCCTCCCAATACTCTATTAAATTCTTCTATGGAGGTTTTTATCCTTTGACTTTCACCTATATCCACTGAAGATAGTTTAACAGGATTAGGTCTGTCCACAAAAGTCCTTCTCTTATCCCCTTCAGTTTTAGGACTTAGGACCACTTCAACTAAAGAATCCCAAGTATTGCATTCAGGACATTTTCCCATCCATTTAATACTTTCATATCCGCAATTAGAACATTTATATATGGTTTTTTCTTTTTTCATATTCAACCTCCCGATTATGTATATAAGCCTATAGCTTAAGCTATAGGCTCTTTTTCAAATACTAGTTTATCATCTTTAAAATCTATTATTATATTATCGTCTTTGGAAACCGAACCCTTTAGTATTTCTTCTGCCAATTGATCTTCTATCATCTTAGTAATTGCTCTTTCCAATGGTCTTGCTCCATATACTGGATCAAAACCTTCCTCACTTATATGATTTATAGTTTCATCGGTTACTTTAATATTTATATTTAATTTTTTCATACGTTTTTCTAAATCTCCTATCATAATCTCTACTATTTCTTTTACTTGTTCTTCCATTAGAGAGTGAAATACAATTACCTCATCAATTCTATTTAAAAATTCTGGTCTAAAGGTTCTTTTCAACTCTTCCATTATAGTTTCTTTCATCTTTTCATACTCTTCTTTTTCTTCTTCTACACCTGCAGAAAATCCTAATACATTTTGTTTTTTAAGGGATGTGGCCCCTACATTAGATGTCATTATAATTACTGTGTTTTTAAAATCTACAGTTCTTCCTTTAAAGTCTGTTAGCCTTCCATCATCTAATATTTGAAGAAGTATATTAAACACATCGGGATGAGCTTTTTCTACTTCATCAAATAATATGACAGAGTAAGGTTTTCGCCTAACAGCTTCAGTTAATTGTCCACCTTCATCATGCCCAACATATCCTGGTGGAGAACCTACAAGCCTTGATACAGAGTGTTTTTCCATATATTCACTCATATCAATTCTAATCATAGAGTCTTCATCTCCAAATAGGGTTTCTGCTAAAGCTTTAGCTAAATAAGTTTTCCCTACTCCCGTAGGCCCTACAAATATAAAAGTTCCCACTGGTTTTTGTGGATCCTTTAAACCTACTCTAGCTCTTCTTACTGCATTGGATACAGCTTCCACTGCCTGATTCTGTCCTATGACCTTTTTATGAAGAGTATCCTCTAAATTTAATAATCTTTGACTTTCTTCCATGGTCATTTTAGATACTGGAACACCAGTCCAATTAGATACTACTTTAGCTATATCATCATAACCTAATACCATATTAGACCTTTGTTTTTCCTTTTCCCAATTTCCTTTTTCTTCTTCTAATTCTTTCTTAATCTGTTTTTCCATATCTCTAATTTTAGCTGCTTTTTCATAGTTTTGAGTATTAATGGCCTCTTCTTTTTCTTGGGATAATTCTTCTAACTTTTCTTCTAAATCTTTTAAGCCGTCAGGTGCCACATAAGACTGAATTCTAATCATAGAACCTGCTTCATCTATTAAGTCTATAGCCTTATCTGGTAAAAATCTATCCGTTATATATCTACTAGATAATTCTGCAGCAGCTTTTATAGCTTCATCTGAAATTTCTACTCTATGATGAGCTTCATATCTATCTCTTAAACCTTCTAGAATTTTAATAGTGTCTTCTACAGTAGGTTCTTCTACCATTATAGGCTGGAATCTTCTTTCCAATGCGGAATCTTTTTCTATATATTTTCTATATTCATCTATAGTAGTAGCTCCTATTACTTGAAGATCTCCTCTAGCTAGTACTGGTTTTAAAATATTTGACGCATCTATAGCCCCCTCTGCTGCCCCTGCTCCAATTATGGTATGCAATTCATCTATAAATAATATTATATTTCCATCTTCCTGTAACTCTTTCATTACAGCCTTTAATCTTTCTTCAAATTCTCCTCTGTATTTAGCACCAGCTAACATACCAGGTAAATCTAATGTGACCACTCTCTTATTCTTTATTATTTCAGGTACTTCGCCTTCTACTATTTTTTGTGCTAAACCTTCTCCTATGGCAGTTTTACCTACACCAGGTTCTCCAATTAATACTGGATTATTTTTAGTTCTCCTACTTAAGATTTGTATAACTCTTTCAATTTCTTTACTTCTCCCAATAACTGGATCAATTTTCCCATCAATAGCTTCCTGAGTTAAATCTATGCTATATTTATCTAAGTTTGGCGTAGCCCCACTTCCCACTTCTTGAGAAAATGAGCCTTTATACTGATTGTCTGCTAACATATCTAATATATTTTCCTCTAGTTTTTTTACATCTACTCCTAATTTTTTTAATACAATAACAGCTACTCCTTCAGCTTCTTCTAATAATCCTAATAGTATATGCTCTGTTCCTACATAATTATGTCCTAAATTTCTAGCCTCTAGGAAACTTAATTCAAATATTCTCTTTGTCCTGGGAGTAAATCCCATAATGTCAGCATCATAACTTCCTTGACCGACAAGTTTTATAACTTCATTTCTAGCATTTTCTAAATTTACACCCATATTGTTTAAAGCTTTACCTGCAACTCCATCAGTTTCTGCCAATAATCCCAATAGTATATGCTCTGTTCCTACGTAATTATGACGCAATTTTTTTGCCTCTTCTTGAGCTAATAGTATGGCCTTCTGCGCCTTTTCTGTAAATCTTCCAAACATCGCCATATTATCCCTCCTAATCTATATATTTTTTCTTATTAATACCGCCCTTTCAATATCTCTTTCTTCTTCATTAGAATCTTCATTTATACTTTTTTGAATATTTGCAGGTTGTATATCTACTATAAGTTTAGATATATCCCTAAATTCCATATCTTTAATTATACCCATTTCCATACCTAATCTTACATTAGATAGATGTTTCATAGCCTCTACTGTAGAGATTTTTCTAGAGTATTTAAGTATCCCAAAGGACCTCATTATCATATCTTCCATTTCAATTTTCTTCTTTGTAAATAGATTATTTCTTATATCCCTTTCTCTATCTATTATTTGGTATATTACATTTTTTAATTTTTCTATTATCTTTTCTTCCTTTTCTCCTAAAGTAGTTTGATTAGATATTTGATAAAGATTTCCTATGGCATTAGTGCCCTCACCATAAATTCCTCTAGCTGTTAAGCCTATTTTATTTAAACCATGAACTAGATTATTTATATGTCCTGTCATAGTTAAAGAAGGTAAATGAACCATGGCTGATGCTCTAAGGCCTGTGCCTACATTGGTAGGGCAGGCTGTTAAATAGCCAAAATCTTCGTGGAATGCATAGTCCAAACTATCTTCTAAATAATTATCTATATCATTACAAAGTTGCCAACCTGATTCTAAGTCTAAGCCTGGAAGAAGAGCCTGAGCTCTTATATGGTCTTCTTCGTTTATCATTATGACTATGTTTTCATCTTCTCTCAATAAAAAGCTACCTTTGTCCGTATTTTGGATTAAATTTGGACTAATTAAATGTTCCTCAACATAAATCATTCTATCTACTGGGGACAAATTTTCAATTCTTACGAATTTATAGTTTTGATTGTTAGGTATATTTTTTACTCCATTTAACACTTCTTGAGTAAGCCTTTCTGATTCTTCTATGGACATCTCTTGGGGAAATCTATAACCCTGTAAATTCCTAGCTATTCTAATTCTAGTACTAATTACAACATCTTCTTCAGGCCCAGATACTCCATACCACTTTGCCATTAATTATCCCCTCTCTTTTCCTCTAATTCTTTCTCTAGCTCATTAATTTTATCTCTTACAACAGCTGCTTTTTCAAAGGCTTCTACAGCTACTAATTCCTCTAATTCTTTTCTCAATTTAGTAATCTCTCTTTTCTTCACTATGGATTGATTGCCTTTCTCTGGAACCTTTCCAATATGTTCAGTATGCCCATGTATGCCTTTAAATAATGGAATTAACTTAGACTTAAAACTATCATAGCATTCTGGGCAACCAAATTTTCCTGTTTGCTTAAACTGGGAATAGCTGGTATTACAAAAAGGGCATATTATATCTTGAGTTTCCTTCTCTACTGGTTCACTTTGTATGGTATCTATTAATCCAGTTAGTAATTTATGAAAAGAAAAATTAGTATCAAATTCAAATTCATTATTAGCTCTAGCACATTCTTCACAAAGATGAAGTTCTGATACTTTACCATTTATAATTTTTGTATAATGAACTGTTGCTTCATTCTTATTACATGATTGGCACAACATAGTAGCCACCTCCTATTTATTTTATAAGGATAAGAATCATATTTTTTAATATATCTGCTCTTAAATAATTCCTACCAGCTGTTACATTTTTTAAGGCGATATCTTCTATACTTGCCTTCATTAAATGCCCTTCCCTAGGAGTAATTATATCTTCTTCTACTAAGCCTTCAATTATGTGAAATGCTTTATTTTTAGTAATAGAATCTCCTATGGCATTTAAAATTAAATCTTCCATATTTTCATCTTCTTCAATTCCTACCTTCATAATCTTTATATACCCACCACCACCTCTTCTACTCTCAATATAGTAACCTTTATACGGAGTAAATCTCGTAGTAAGCACATAATTTATCTGAGAAGGAGCACATCCAAATTGATCGGCTAAATCATTTCTGCCTATTTCTATTATTCCGTCTTCAGCCTCTTCTAACATTTCTTTTATAAATTTTTCTATAATATTACTCATCCCTGGCATTTTAACACTCCTTTGACTTTGACTATCTTTGTCTTTTATTATATTATGCATTAAATTTAGAAGTTTTTCAAGAGGAATTTTAAAAAGGGTTTCCTTTTCGGAAACCCCTTTTTACTATTCTTTATCTGCATTTGCTTCTTCTATAATTTTCTCTGCAATATTGGCTGGCACCTCATCATATCTTAAGAATTCCATAGTGAAACTTCCTCTAGCTTGAGTCATGGATCTTAAATCTATGGCATATTCAAATAGTTCAGCTTGAGGTGCTTCTGCTATAATTAATTGTGAACCATCTGCTTGAGGTTCCATGCCAAGTATTCTACCTCTACGTTTGTTCATATCTCCCATTACATCTCCCATATAATCTTCAGGGACTAGTACTTCTACTTTCATAACAGGTTCAAGTAAAATAGGATTCGCTTGTTTTACACCTTTTTTAAATGCAAGAGATGCAGCAATTTTGAAGGCCATTTCATTTGAATCTACTGGATGATAAGAACCATCATATAGTGTAGCCTTTATATTTACTACTGGATAACCTGCTAGTACCCCTTCTTCTAAACATTCCACTAAACCTTTTTCTACAGCTGGGAAATAGTTTTTAGGTACTGCTCCACCAAATACTTCTTCTTCAAATATAAATTCTTCTTCACATGGTTCAAATCTTATAAAAACATCCCCATATTGACCTGCTCCACCAGATTGTTTCTTATGTTTTCCTTGAACATCAGATTTACCTTTTATAGTTTCCCTATAGGCTACTTTTGGACTAATTAAATTAACTTCTACTCCAAAAGTGTTTTTCAATTTATCTATTATTACTGACAATTGCATATTACCTTGACCACCAATTAACAATTGTTTAGTTTCTGCATTTCTATCGACTACAAAGGTTGGATCTTCTTCTGTCAATCTTTGTAGTGATGTTCCGATTTTTTCCTCATCATCTCTGGACTTTGGTTCTACTGCTAAAAATAGTGTTGGTTGTGGGTATTCTATTCTATCATATAAGGTTGGATTGGATTTATCACATAGTGTGTCACCTGTTTGGGTTACGGATAATTTAGAAGTAGCTCCAATATCTCCTGCTACAATTTCAGATACTTCTATTTGTTCCTTACCTCTTAAGACAAATAATCCACCTAATTTTTCCGTTTTATCTTTTGATACATTGTATATCTCGCTGTCTTTTGTAATCTTGCCTGACTTTACTTTAAATAAAGATAATTTTCCTACAAATGGATCTACTATAGTCTTAAATATTATAGCAGAAAATGGTTCACTTGCATCTACTTTTCTTATTACTTCTTCTTCCCCTTTAAGGCCTTTATTTTCTCCTACTTCAGTTGGATTTGGCATATAGTTTTTAGCTACATTTAGAAGGAAAT
This sequence comes from uncultured Clostridiaceae bacterium, assembly GCA_964564325.1. Lineage (GTDB taxonomy): Bacteria > Bacillota > Clostridia > Tissierellales > Tepidimicrobiaceae > JAAZMA01. The sequence continues at coordinate 4,518 of CAZMBD010000031.1, read as the reverse complement.
CTACACCTATTGCTTGTTCTGCAGAACCTACTATTACTGGAACTAAATCTCCATTCATTATAGAAAGTTTTAATCCATGTCTAATTTCGTCTATTGTAAATGCTTCACCTTCGAAATATTTTTCCATTAACTCTTCATCGGTTTCTGCTACCTTTTCCATTAAAGATTCTTTAATAATTTCAATTTCAGCTTTTATTTCACTTGGTATCTCTACTTCTTTGGCATCTTTTCCATTGTATTCATAGGCAACTTCGTCTATTACAGATACTAATCCTTTAAAGTTTTCTGCCTCTCCTATGGGCAATGTAAAAGGTACTACTTTATCTCCAAAGTGATCATTGATATTATTTAAAACTTTTTCAAAACTAACATTTTCCTTATCCATTTTATTTAAGAAAATTAATTTTGGAATATTATTAGTTTCTGTATATTTCCAAGACTTTTCTGTACCAACTTCAACACCTGAAGATGCGTCTATTAATAATATAGCTCCTTCAGATGCCTCTAACGCACCATACATCTCTCCTGCAAAGTCAAAATATCCAGGAGTATCTAAAAAGTTAAATTTTGTATCTTCTAGTTCTACTGGAATTACAGCTGTTCCTATTGATACTTTCCTCGATATCTCTTCTTTATCAAAATCAGATAAAGTATTTCCATCGTCTACCCTTCCTTGTCTCTTAGTTGTACCTGTTGTAAATAATATGGCTTCTGTTAAAGTTGTTTTTCCACTGCCACTATGTCCTATTAAGCTTAAGTTTCTAATTTTATCCGTCTGATATACTTTCATTAATATCTTTCCCCCTTAACCAGCATTTTTGTTTATATTAAAGATTTTTATAAAAAACCTTTTAAACCATAAAACACCTATTAAAGCAACAAAATTTTGAAAAATCTTATAGCTATCCTTTTAAATTATATCATGAAATCCTTATTTATCATAGTATTTTTTATTGCTACTAAAAATATACATGATATACTATATAATAAGGAGATTAAAATAAAAGGAGCTGATTAAATGTCAATTAATTACAGAAAGGAAATTGAAGGTTTAAAACCTTATAAACCCGGAAAACCTATTGAGGATGTAAAAAGGGAATATGGATTAGATAGGGTCATTAAACTAGCATCTAATGAAAATCCTCTAGGCTGTTCTGAAAAGGTTAAGAAAAAACTAAGTAATTCTCTAGATAATTTAGCTATCTATCCTGATGGAAATGCTACAGCATTAAAAGAAGCTCTTTCGAAAAAATTAAATGTACCTACTGAAAAAATCCTTATACCTAGTGGTTCTGATGAAATGATAGATCTAATTTCTAAAACATATATCTCCTCTGGAGATGAAATTATTATGGCAGATATTACTTTTCCAAGATATATAGCTACTACTAAAATGATGGGTGGCACTCCAGTTATTGTACCATTAAAAGACTTTACTTTTGATTTAGATGGAATTTTAGATAAAATCACAGACAAAACTAAATTAATCTGGATTTGTAATCCAAATAATCCAACAGGTACTATGGTTACAGAAGCTGAATTAATTAAATTCTTCGACAAAGTACCAGAAAATGTACTAATAGCCTATGATGAAGCCTATAGAGAATTTGTTACAAGAAACGATTACCCAATGGACAGTATCAAATTCGTAGAAAAATATCCAAATATATTGGCTATGAGAACCTTTTCCAAGGCCTATGGCCTAGCTGGTATAAGGGTAGCTTATACAGTTGGTTCTCCTAATATAATTGAAAATATAAATAAAGTAAGAGGACCATTTAATGTAAACTCTCTAGCACAAATAGCTGCAATCGAAGCTCTAGAAGATCAAGATTTTATTAAAAAAATTTATGAAGTAAATTTAGAAGGCAAAAATTATCTATACGAAGAATTTAAAAAATTAGGATTCGAATTCCCTGAATCAGAAACCAATCACATTTATGTAAATGTAGAAAGAGATGCTCAGGAAATATTTATAGAACTTCAAAAAAGAGGAGTAATCATAAGACCTATGGGTGGTACTTGGATTAGAGTATCCATAGGAACTATGGAAGAAAATAAAATATTTATTGAAAAATTGAAAGAAGTACTATAATTAGCAGGAAGTATTTAATTAAAAGGGGCTGCCAAACAAAAGGGACAGTCCCTTCTGTTTGACTTAAAGGTTAGCAAACGTTAGGGACAGGTACTTTTGTTTGGTTATATACTTGTGATCAATAGGTATACAATTTATTATTTTTAACTAAAAATAATATTATCACAATAAAAAACAAAATCCATATGAAAAGGACAATTATTTTCTCCTCCAGATAAATGGTTCATTCCAAGTCCTATATGATATGTTCCCAGAGCTTTTTCATCAATAAGGGTAAGACCTGTTAATTCTTTAATTTTAGGATTAAGACCAATACCTAATTCACACAAAATCCTATAATTTTCTGGTAAAGAATTAAAAAATATATCTAATTCTTCTATAGAAGATTTTATAAGTCTACCATTTCTGAAAGTCATAAGCACATTTCTATATATTTTTCCCTTTAAATTTACTATGGTAACTAACAAATCCCCATTGCTACCATTTTCTATAGGTGCAATGGAAATTTCACCTGAGGGAAAATCTCCACATCCATCATCTATAAACCATTTTCTATTGCTAATATTTAATTTTAAACAATATTTATCGCCAGTAAATATTTCCACATTATTTTTGTTTTTAAGCCTTTCAACTTGTTCTTTACAGTCTTTTTTTAATTTAGGAAAATCTACAGACAAAGCATTACATAAATGTTTATTATATATTTCGTATTTTAAACCAGAATTGGAGGCATTTATTTCTGTAGGGACTGTAAGCTGTATATAGTATTTTTTTTCTTCAGTTAGGGAATTAAATAATTCGCCTAAATATTCTTTGAACTTTGGTATATCTTCATTTAAAATGTCATTAGGTAAACTTGGTGTATACATAAAAATATCAATTACAGATTCAAAAGAAAATAGATACTCAAAGTAATTATTGGGAAACTTCTCATTATTATTAATTAAATTTAAAACAACTTTGTCAAAAAAGAATTTTGAACAATGATGTTTAATAGGAACAACCCCTTTTTTACTTAAATTTTCTGATAACAAATCTAAAATTTCTAAATCCTTATTGTCTCCCCAAAAATTTAATAAAACAGAATCCCCTTTTTCAAAAGGAAGACCTTCACAAATATTTGGTACAAGTTCTATAAATTCCATTTTTATTCCCCCTAAATAATTTAATTTGATATGTATCAATATAAATATTAGCACTGTGGAAATAAAAAGTCAATCTATTTTTATACATATCAAGATAAATATAAAAATATAATGAGATAAATGTTGAAATAATATTAAAAATGTTGTAGAATAAGTATATAAAATATGGGGGGTAGAAATCATGAAGGATGTAAACTGGCTAAAGGATAATTATTTAAACTTCTTAGAAGTAAAACAAAAAAGTATGGAAGATTCAATAAAAAATTTACAAGATGAATGTAGAATGGATGAAGCTAATTTTGAAAAAATAAGACTAAATGTAGTGGGAATATTCTCTAAAATGTTTATTATAAGTGATAATAATAATCCAAAAATTTTAAAAGAAAAATACCTTGGTTTTTTTATTAAAATAACAGAACCTTGGTACATAAATAAGGATAAGGCATTAAAATATAAAAAGGAAGAAAGTGTAATAATAGAGGAAATAAAAATTCAGGAAGCAGAAGAGTTGAAAACAAAATTTATTTATTATTATAATCAAATTGATAAATTGAGGGTGATATAAATGGATGCACTAGAAATCTTTAAATGTCTAGCTGATAGCACTAGATTAGAGATTATAAATAGCCTAATGACAGAACCTATGTATGTAGAATTATTAGCTGAAAGGATAGGTTTATCTCCTTCTACTATATCCTTCCATCTTAAAAAATTATTAAATGCTAATATAGTATCTTCAAAAAAAGAGCAGTATTATACAGTATATAGTTTAAATGAAGAAATTCTATCTAGGAATCTTAAGGATTTAATAGTTGATAATAGAAAAGAAGAAGAAATATTAAATCAAAGGGAAGAAAAATATAGAAAAAAAGTCATAGATTCATTTTTCAAATACGATAAACTAATGGAAATACCAGTACAGAAAAAGAAAAGGCAAATTGTTTTAGAAAAAATAGTGGAAGGTTTTGAAAGGAACAAAGAATATACTGAAAGAGAGGTCAATCTAATAATTGCAGATTTCCATGATGATTTTTGTACAATAAGAAGAGATTTAATAGGTTTTAATCTTATGGAGAGAGAGAACGGGATATATAAGAGGAAATAATATTATTTAGATTCTTGACAAAAAAATTTATTTTCTAAAAGTACAAATTATTTTACATCACCAAGAGACAATCTCTACTTTAATTTATTGCCATGGGTGTGCAGGCCCTTTCATTTTGAAACCAAAGGTTAGGGACAGGTACTTTTGTTTGTACTGGCCACCATATATAAATA
>CAZMBD010000030.1:20553-21770 GCA_964564325.1 uncultured Clostridiaceae bacterium | reverse complement strand
TAGGAATAATTTCGATATAATATATTCTAAGGATTTAGAATAAAAATAACTTCATTTACAATCTAACTGAGGATATTCCTTAGACAAAAAAGAGCCTAAAGATTTGGCCAGTTAAAGATATGCTCATTATGATTTTAATCTATTTCTTTTATGTCATAGGCATATACTTGATTATCTGAAATAGATACAAAATATGCTTTATTTAAATCTTTATCAACATAAATACCTGATGGAAGATAATCTCCTATACCCACGTGTTCATCCATGTAATCTATATATAAGCTTCTGTATTCAGGATAATCATTAAGATATGCTGCATTGATATGAAATATGCCTTTATTTGTTTCAACTGAGTTAATTTGTGAAATATCTATGTTTTTGTTTTTATTCTGTAATATTTCTAATTCTTTTTCTTTTAATCCATTTCGTTCATTAAATATATATTGTTCTATATCTTTTTTTGAAGGTTCATCATATTCATTACGAAGTATATCATAACCATCAATATAAATATATCTTTGATCTAGGTCTTCAGATACACTATTATCTGTATATCTCGCTCTCGCTAACGTTTCTGTTGTAGCTCTTTTTTGGTCATCAATTTTTCTTGAATAAGAACCATTTACAGAAGTATGAGTTTGATAGTGTTCTGTTTTTTGTTTATCACCATAAATTTTACCACCAACAGCGCTTACATTACGTACATAAATATTTCGAACCTTATTTGCATCAGTTAATACCTCTTTAGCATCTCCTTTATGAGTTATATTATAATCTCTAGTTGCCTTGCTGCTACCACTAGCAATAGCTCTTACAGAACCATAGGCTGCATAAGCAGTAGTAGTCAATAACACGAATACTAAAGCAATTACTAATGATGAAATTTTTCCCTTTTTCATAATAATTCACCACCTTTCTAATAAATTTAGAATTAATTATCTTCTTTAGTATTCTACCCTACATTGTACCAAATAAAACCATTATTATCAAAATTTCCATGGGTTGTTTTATAATGTATCAAAAGTAATAATTTTTTATCTTCCAATTCATATATTGAAGATATTCATTCTAATCCTTATAACCTTTAGAAACTAAAATTTCTTTCTTCGCAGTTAAAAATGCAGATATTTTCCCTGTTTCATGGTTTTTTAATAAGTCATCAGCACTATAGGCCATGGAGAATCTATTAAGTCCATTGTAGCATAATTCAGATAATT
>CAZMBD010000030.1:14355-20453 GCA_964564325.1 uncultured Clostridiaceae bacterium | reverse complement strand
TCATTTATATCGCGAGTATTCATAGAATAACCTAATTTTTTCAATGCTACTGCCAAAGAATCCCTCTGACTATCTAACATCAAAATTTTCTTACTATATTTTTCATTCCAAAGTATATCCCAACTATCTACTTCTTCATCTACCATATTTTTATTGTAAAGTATGCCAAAAGTTCCCCAAAGATAAGGAGCTGAATACTCATTATTTGGATCGTATTCTAAGTCTAAGAATCTTTCTTCTATATTCTTTAAATTTGGAATATTATTTTTATCTAATTTCTCTAACATATCTTCATCTATCATTCTTTCAATCATATAGTCTGAAGGAAATGCTACATCATAGCTAGTCCCTCCTTTTTTTATACTTACATACATATCTTCATTAGTTGCAAAAGTGTTGTAATTCACTTTTACATTAAACTCTTTTTCGAAATCTTTAATAACAGCAGGTTCTATATATTCACCCCAATTATATACATTTAATGTAGGTTTTTTATTCCCACACCCCGTTGCTAATATTCCTAGGACAATAATTAGTCCTAACATAAAAATTTTTTTTACATCTTTCATATAATATCTCCCCTTTCCCCAATAGATTTAGCTGATCTAGAATTTATTATTAAAAGTAATATTAATAAAAACACAAACATTAAGGTAGATAATGCATTTATTGCAGGATTAATCCCACGTCTAGCCATAGAGAATATGGTGATGCTTAAATTGCTAACCCCTGCTCCTTGATTAAAGAAGGAGATTACGAAATCGTCTATAGATAATGTAAAAGCAATTAATGCACCTGTTACAATTCCTGGCATTATTTCAGGTATAATAACTTTCCTAACAGCATAAAAAGGTGTGGCACCTAAGTCCATTGCCGCTTCAGCTAAATGCTTATTCATCTGCTTTAATTTAGGCAATATAGATAATATTACATAGGGTATAGAAAAAGTTATATGGGATAAAAGCATAGTTAAAAATCCAGGCTCTAATTTCATAAATCTAAATAATGTCATTAAAGATACCCCTGTTACAATATCTGGATTTAGTACAGGTAAATAGTTTAGATTTAATATTATCTTCTTTCTAATTCCTGGCATACCGTATATACCTATGGCTGCAAAAGTCCCTATTATTGTAGATATTATAGAGGACAAAACTGCTATAATTATGGTGTAGTATAATGCCTTAAGTATCTCATCATTTTTAAATAATTCTACATACCATTTGAAAGTAAATCCATTCCATACTCCTCTAGATTTAGAACTATTAAAAGAAAATATTATCAAAACTATAATAGGTGCATAGAGAAACAAAAATATTAAAAAAGTATATATTTTTTTAAATCCTTTTTCTACCATAGCCCTCCACCTCCTTCTTTGTCTCCTTCAAATTTAGAGGTAATTGCCATTGCAATTAATATAAATACCATCATAATAATGGACATAGCTGACCCAAAATGCCAATCTCCAGTACCTAAGAATTGTTGTTCAATTAAATTTCCTATTAGCATATATTGTCCTCCACCTAATAGTCTAGAAATTACAAAGGTGCTTACTGCTGGCATAAACACCATAGTAATTCCAGTAACTATACCTGGAATACTTAAGGGAAATATAATTCTAGAAAACACTTCTAATCTGCTAGCTCCTAAATCCTCTGCTGCTTCAATTAAGGATTTTTCTATTTTAATTAATACTGAATATATAGGTAATACCATAAAAGGTAGAAAATTATATACCATACCTAATAGTACTGCACCGTCATTGTAAATTAAATTTAATGGTTCAAATCCTAATTTTGTAATAATATAATTTATAAATCCATTTTTCCCAAGTAGTGTTAACCATGCATAAGTTCTTAATAAAAAATTCATCCACATAGGTATTACAAACAAAAATATCATCACATTTCTCTTTCTTATATTCTCCTTTGCTATAATCATAGCCATCGGATAGCCTAATACAAGACAAATTAATGTAGATTTTAATGCTAATTCAATAGACCTCCACAATACGTCTAAAAATCTAGGATCTAAAAATCTCTTAAAATTATCCAAAGTTAGTTCTATATTTCCAATCTCAATATCACTAGTAGTAAGTGAATAAAGTAATATTAATGCCAAAGGCACCACTATAAATATAGCTATCCATACAATATAAGGATAAGTCCCCCATCTCATTTTCATTCACTCACCACCTTTTTCATAATATGAATATTGTCAGGAATTACATTCATACCTATTTCTGTACCTACTGGTCTCATTATAGTACTATGAATCATCCATTCTATATCACCATCTTGAACCATTATTTCATAGTGAACTCCTTTAAAGGTAACTGAAGTAACAATTCCAGTAATCATACCTTCATCAGTTGTAGTTATTTCCAAGTCTTCTGGTCTAATTACTACATCTACTTTTTCATTTTTATCAAATCCTTTATCTACACATTCAAATACTCTACCAGCAAACTCTACTACAAAATCCTCATACATAATACCGTCTACAATATTACTTTCCCCTATAAATTTAGCCACAAAAGCATTTTTAGGTTCATTATATATATCTACAGGAGTACCAATTTGTTGTATAATTCCTTTATCCATAACTACCACTGTATCTGACATAGTAAGAGCTTCTTCTTGATCATGAGTTACATATATAAAAGTAATACCTACTCTTTTTTGCATATTTTTTAATTCTATCTGCATTTCTTTTCTAAGTTTTAAATCCAATGCTCCTAAAGGTTCATCTAAGAGTAATACCTTAGGTTCATTTACCAATGCCCTAGCAATAGCTACTCTTTGTTGCTGTCCCCCAGATAGTGAATCTATAGTTCTATTTTCAAAACCTTTAAGATTTACTAATCTTAGCATTTCCTGAACTCTTGCTTTTATTTCTTTCTTAGATACTTTTTTTATTTTTAATCCAAAAGCTATATTTTCAAACACATTCATATGGGGAAATAATGCATACTTTTGAAAAACAGTGTTTATTTGCCTTTCGTAAGGAGGTATATTGGTTATATCCTTCCCTTCAAATATTACTTTACCTTCTGTAGGCTGTTCAAATCCTCCGATAATTCTAAGAGTTGTGGTCTTCCCACATCCACTAGGGCCTAATAAGGTTAAAAATTCGTTTTTTCTAATATATAAATTAATATTATCTAAAACTCTATTTTCACCATATTCTTTAGATATATTTTTCAAGTCAATAGCATGATTTTTTTCCATAGTTTAACCCCCTTTAAATCTATTTAAAAACTTGGTGGTGAACTTACCCATAGTACAGTAGCTTTAGTTTTTCCTGCATTGGAAATATAATGATTAGAATTAGCTTTATAATAAAAACTCTCACCTTTTTTTACCTTATGAGTTTCACTACCTATATGGATAAATATCATTCCCGTCATTACATATCCAAATTCTTCTCCTTCATGAGGTGAATCTTCTTTAGTTCTACCACCAGATTCCAATTCTACTAATATTGGCTCCATAATATTTTTTTGTGCATTTGGAATAATCCATTGAAGTATATATTTATAGTCTTCATTTTCTGAAACAAAAGCATCATCTTTTGAAAAAACTATCTTATCATCTTCTGTCTCATTAAAAAAATCCTTTAAATTAGTCCCAAGTCCCTCTAAAATGTCTGCTAATGTTGCAATAGATGGTGAGGTCAAATCCCTTTCCACTTGTGAAATAAACCCTTTAGTCAATTCACATCTATCTGCTAGTTCTTCCTGAGTTAAAGAATTTTGAATTCTAAGCCTTTTAATCTTTTCACCAATCTCCACATTCATCCCCCCAATAACTATATATTAAACTATTTATTTAATATTACTAAACTTTATATTTAACTATATTATTATAAGCAAAATAATTGCAAAATGTCAATAGTATTTTAAAATAATCTTTTTGATATAAATAGGTAAATATACTAAAGTATGAAGTTTCAAGAATTTGTTTAGTTTAATATATAAATTTTTTTATTTAATAAAAAAAACCAGTTATTAAACTGGCTTTTGAATATTTTTAAAATTTCACATATAAAAAAGCAGCTTCGCTGCTTTTTTATAATATATTATTCATTTGTAGATTCAGCAAGTTTTCTTTCTTTCTTTTCTAAATGTGTATCCCATAGCTTGTCTGCTACTGGTGCCCAATCCTTTGCTGGTCCTTCTGTCTTTTTAATTAAATCATTTACATCTTCTCTATCTATTGGTTGAGTAGAATATGCATCAGATTTTTCTACCATAGTCTTTAGCTTTTCTGGATTATCTAGCAATGGACATGGTCTCAAATGATTTTGATTAAATGGTTGATTTTCTTTATATTGCATAAATATTGGAGATTGTAGAGCTTCAATTAAGCTAACATCTTTAATATTTACATTTGAATAATGTATAAATGCACATGGTTCTACATCTCCACTAGCATTGATATGAAGATATCTCCTACCCCCTGCTATACATCCATTTACATATTCACCATCATTCCAGAAATCTAATAAGAATATTGGCTTTTTGGATCTTAAATCTCTTAATCGATAGTACATATATTCTCTTTGTTCTGGAGTTGCAATTAAATCTGTAACTGCATCATTACCTATTGGAATATAAGTAAAGTACCAACCAAAAGTACAACCTTTATCTACTAAAAAGTCTACATATTCTTCAGAACCTACATCGTCTACATTATATTTATGATAACATGTTGAAAAACCAAAGATTACTCCTTCTTTTTTCAACAGATCCATAGCTTCCATTACTTTTTGATAAGTACCTTCGCCTCTTCTCATATCTGTAGCTTCTTCAAATCCTTCTACAGATATAGCTAAACCAAAGTTTCCTAATTCTCCAAGTTTTTTAGCAAATTCTTCATCTACTAGTGTTGCATTTGTAAAAGATAAGAAAGAACAATCACTATGCTCTTCTGCTAATTTTACTAAGTCATTTTTTCTAACTAGTGGTTCTCCACCAGAGAATATATACATGAAAATTCCAATTTCTTTTCCTTCTCTAATTACTCTGTCTAATAAATCATAGCTTAAAGAATCGGTTTTATCATATTCTGCAGCCCAGCATCCTGTACACTTTAAATTACAAGCTGATGTTGGATCTATTAGTACTGCCCAAGGAACATTACAATTGTATTTAGCCTTAGCTTTATCTTGCATTGGTATACCAACAATACCTGAATTAACCATATAATTAATTAAAAACTTCTGCCTTGATGCAGGAGATAATTCAGTAAAATATCTTTCCATCAGCTTATACCAGTTACTATCAGGATCTGCTACTATGTTTCTGAATTTTTGAAGATATCTCTTATGATTTTCTCTTGTAATAAGCTTTTCTCCCCAGTCTAATAATTTAGGCATGTTTCCCATAGGATCTTTTTCAATGTACTTTAAACCCTCATTCATCACCTTAGTACTGACCAATTGCTTTACACTTGCCATTATAAATTCCCTCCCAAAATTAGGCTTTCAATCCATCAATTAATAGATTTAATGACTCAGTTTTCCTCTTTACATCGATATTATTAGATGTTCTATGCAATGTAAATGTTTCAATAAATGTATAAATTGTTGTTGCTAAGGATTTGCTATCAACTGGTTTAATTTCTTTTGCTTCTATAGCATCTTTTATTATTCCTTCAATTTTTTCTTTTAGTTGTTGAATTTCATTTTTTAGATTATCTAAGATTTCATTTTTTCCTCTATTTAGTATCAGCCATGTTTCTAATAATAATATAAAAGTATTGTTGTTATCTTGGTTTTCTGTTAATTGTTGGATTATTTCCTTTAATTTTTCTATAAATGTTAATTTTTCATTGGCAGTAATCACATCTACTTGAGTATTTATTTCATCTAATGTACTGCCTACAGTATAATAAAAAATTTCATCTTTGTTTTCAAAATATTGATAAAGGGTGGTTCTACCCATTCCACATTTTTTAGATATAAGAGAGAGATTAGTGTTATGATAACCATGCTTTGCAAACACCTTTTTGGATTTCTCAATTATCTCTTGTCTTTTCGAATCATAGTCTATAATTTTCGGCAATTTTAAACTATCCTCCTTCCAAAAAAATAAA
>CAZMBD010000030.1:0-14255 GCA_964564325.1 uncultured Clostridiaceae bacterium | reverse complement strand
CCATTGGACAAGGCTATTTTTTCTGCAATTCTCATCATAAATCTACGAGATAAAATAGTCATTTCCTTTTCAGGACATTTCTTATTTAATTCTTTTTGTATATTTAATATATTTACACTATATAGTTTCATATCTCCTGTATATAGACTTAATTTTTTAGCCAAGTTTTTTACCTTATCCTCAGCTCTTTCACTAGTAAATGGGTAGGAATGAAAATGAACTCCTGATATATCCATCCCTCTTTTTGCCATCATAAAACCTGCCACAGGACTATCTATCCCCCCAGACAAAAGAAGTAAACCTCGTCCATTAGTTCCTACAGGCATTCCTCCATATCCTTCTATTCTATCAATATAAATATATGCATTCTTCTTAATATCTATATATAAATAGAAATCTGGATTATGAACATCTACATTTAAATCTTTAAAGTTTTTTAGTATTACCCCTCCTATATGTCTTGAAACTTCTGGAGATTTAATTGGAAAAGATTTATCTGCTCTATTAGTCACTACCTTAAAAGTTTTTATATCTGTTTCAGATAATTTTTCTTTTACAATTTCAATAGAAGCTAATTCAATTTTATCCATATCTTTTTCCACTCTATAGCATGGACTAATATAAACTAAGCCAAAAACCTTTTTAAGTCTATTTATAATTAAATCAAAATTATCCTCTGGTGTTTCTATATAAATCTTTCCCTGCTCTTTATAAATTTTATTATATTCAATCTCACCTATAGCTTTTCTCATCTTAGATATCAATTGGTCTTCAAAATATTTTCTATTCAAACCTTTTAATGCTATTTCTCCTAAACTTACACTTATAACCTTATCCATTTCTTCACCTCATAGTTATTTGTCTAATTTCTTCTATAGAATCTTTAAGTACTTCCATAGTATAGTCTATTTCATCAATAGTATTTTCATAAGAAAAACAAAATCTAATAGCTCCTTCCATTTGTAAATCTGTTAAACACAATTCTTTTAGTACATGGGATTTTTGAACACCCTTTGAGGAACAAGCTGAAGCTGTAGATACATATATATTTTTATCCTCTAAGTAATGAAGCAATACTTCACCTCTTATATATTCAAAACATATATTTAAAATATAAGGAGAATGCCTTTCATCCACTGGACTATTTATATGAATATGGGGAATTTCATTAATTATTCTATCTATAAAATAAGCCTTAATTTTCTCAACTTTTTTGAAATTTTCATAAAAATTTCTATCTATAATTTCTACAGCCTTACCTAAACCCATTATGCCTGGAACATTTTCTGTGCCAGAACGAAGTCCTCGTTCTTGATTACCACCAAATATTATAGGTTCTAATGCTATATCCTTATTTATATATAATCCACCTATACCTTTAGGTCCATGGATTTTATGTCCACTAAAAGAAAATGTGTCCACTCCCCATTTTTTAATCTCTATTGGTACTTTCCCAAAAGCCTGAACCCCATCTACATGTAGTATAGCATTAGATTTTTTTTCTTTTAATATCCTTTTTACTTCTCCTATTGGTTGTATACTTCCCATTTCATTATTCACTTGCATTATAGCTATAAGAATTGTATCTTCCTTTAAGCTTTTCCGCAATTCTTCCAAAGAAATTAATCCATATTTATCCACCTTTAAATAAGTAATTTCATATTCATTCTTCTCATAATATTTTAAAATATTTAATACAGAAGGATGCTCTATGGCGGTAGTTATTATATGTCTTCCACGCTTATTATATTTATTTATTACGCTTTGAATGGCTAAATTATTACTTTCTGTTCCACCAGATGTAAAATATATTTCTTCTTTATCTACATTTAAGAATTTAGCTATATCTTCTCTAACCTTTTCCACCTTTTTTTCTACATTAAAACCCATTCTATGCAAAGAAGATGGATTGCCATAGTCTTCTCTTAAACTATAAATCATTTCCCTTATTACTTCCTCACTAGCTTTAGTAGTAGAGCAATTATCTAAATAAACTTCCAAAATACCACCTCATCCAATTTCTCTTTTCAAATTTATTATCATTATTCCTAATTACTATTATACAAGATTTACAGTTTATATTAAAGAAAATACAAATCAAAAAACAGTTTTTAGTTTTTTTTTAAAAAACTTTGCAAAAACTCTTGCAAATTGTGTCGAGATTTGTTATACTTTATTTCGTGGTTATCCCCCTGGTAACCTCAAATAAGATCTCTATTCCCAATACCCCTTTTGAACGGTTTATTTTTACATCCATTATGGATGAGAGACCCCTTTAGGGGTCTTTTTCTTTTTTGTCTACTTATTTTTTACAATTTGTGATAAAATATAATCAATACATATTAAGGAGGATTTTTATGTCTAATAAAATTGCTATTATCTTTACTGGAGGCACCATATCTATGAAAATAGATCCTAGGATTCACGCTGCAATACCAGCCCTATCTTCCGAGGAGATTATGGCCATGGTAACTAATATTGAAAAGTTTTCAGAAATTGAAATAATTAATTTTTCCAATCTTCCAAGTCCCCATATTACACCTAAAAAAATGATGGAATTATCGATATTAGTTAATGAAGTTATTAAAAGAGATGATATAACAGGTGTAGTGGTCACACATGGAACAGATACTTTAGAAGAAACTGCCTATTTATTAGACTTAACTGTAAACTCAGAAAAACCTGTAATAGTTGTCGGAGCCATGAGAAATAGCTCTGAACTTGGCTATGATGGATCTAGCAATTTATCAGCAGCTATCTGTACAGGAATCTCTGAAAATGCTAGAAACAAAGGTGTTTTAGTAGTAATGAATAATGAAGTAAATGCAGCTAGCGAAGTCACTAAAACCAATACCCTAGCTTTAGACACCTTTAAGTCTCCAGAATTCGGTCCCTTAGGAATAGTGGATAATGATGAAGTCCTTTTTTATAGAGATATTGTAAATAGACAATTTATTGATACAGATACAATAGAAGAAAAGGTAGGCTTATTAAAAACTGGACCTGGTATGGGTTCCGATATAATAGATTTTTATATAAACAATGACTATAAGGGTATAGTAATAGAGGCTCTAGGCCGTGGTAATATACCTCCTGAAATGGTCCATGGAGTTGAAAAAGCCATAGAAAAAAACATTCCATTAGTAATGGTATCTAGATGTCCTACTGGCAGAGTCTTAGACACATATGGATATGAAGGAGCTGGAAGACATCTTAGAGATTTAGGAGTTATTTTTGGGAAAAATCTACCAGGGCAAAAGGCTAGAATTAAACTAATGTTAATACTAAGTATTACAAATGATATGGAAGTTATTAGAGATTTGTTTGAAGAATAATTTTGGTGCTATATAAATAGCACCTTTATTTTTTCTATTTAGGGTAAAATCCCCTAGCCCTTCTAATTAAAAAATTTTCTACATCAGTCACTCTTTCCTCTAATTTTTTTAAATTATCCATATGTTTTTCTTCTTCAATAATATTAATCCTTTTATTCAATTCTCCAATTAAAATATGGAGATTTTGTATCTCCTCAAAAGTTTCCTTATTTAAATCTACTTTTTTCTGTAATTCAATTTCATCTTTTTTTTTAGGGGAATTTCAATAGTATTATTTAAAGAACCAAAACCTATAAAAGCTATATCTGGCTTAATTGTTCCAAAAGAATAATTGAATATATTATTTACTTTATTCTTAGCAAGGTATTTATACCTAAATATATCTTTATATTTAGAATCTTTCCATAAATAAATAGGGCTCCAATTTTCTCCATTATCCAAACTATATCTACTCATTATATTTTCATATTCAGCCCATATAATCCACAGTTTATTTTCAAAATAAATAAGTGTAGGCCAACTAATATTTTCCCAATTAGATAATTCTTCTTCTATTTCTTTTTTTATAAAATTATTGCCATATTCATATCTTTCATATTTTACTACTAAATTCTCTTGATACTCACAATAGACTAAATGTAATTTATCTTTTATAAATAAACTATCTAAATATAATTTAGGACTTGAATTATTAGTTAATTGGTATTGAGTATTCCACTTATCTTCTATTAATTTAAACTTATTGCAATAAATTTCATCTGTATTTTTATAATCGTAATAAATTAATATTAATTCTTCCTTATACTCTAAGGTTTTTATTGGATTTAATACTTGATTTATCCTTATATCCTGTACAATATAAGTTATCCATTTTTTCTCATTAAAGCAATGATGAACTATTCTATATTCCTTATTTATATCTGATAATAATACACAATAAAATATATGGGGTTTTCCATCTATTATTTTTAAATCTAAATTGTAAATTTCTGGCATTGGTTCTTCAGTAAGTATAATTTTTTTTACTTCTTCCCCTTTAATTATCATTAGTATCACATTATAATTTTTGTCTTGATATATAATATATATATTGTCTTCACAATCTATTGAAACATCATATTCTATTAGCACATCTTCTGATCTTTTGATTTTATCAACTCTATTTTTCTTGTTTTCAAAATAATATTCCATAATTATTCCATCATCTAAAGTGAATAAATGCAAATTCCCTAGAGAATTTTCTATTAATATTAAATTATTATAAAAAAACATAATTCCACCACCTTTTGATAATCCTGTTTAAATATTATTACTTAAATAATTAAAATATGACTTCATTTAAATGTAACAATAATTCAATTTACGAATATATTGAAAGTAAACAAATATTTATCTCTATTTTAAAAGGAGGGAAAATAATGGATTGTTCAAAATTTAAACCTGAAACAATTGGTTTAGATATTACTGATAGATGCTGCATTGGAGAAACAGGTTGTGAATGGGATGGTACCCTAAGAAGGGTTAAAACAGAACCTATATTTGTTCAAAAGGTATTTGACGCTACTTTAGTTAATCTACAAGCCCTAAGTACCATAAGCAATATGCGATTTAGCCCTAATTTAGGAAGAAATACCAGGATAATTAGGGTTTTAGATATACGATGTAGAAGGTTTTTTAATCCAAATAATATTAACGATCCTCGAAATTTACTAGTAGAACCAGAAACCCAATTATCTGGTGGTCAATTTGTAAAAGATGATAAGGGTAGACCTATTGAAGTAGTAGGTCCAGATGGCTTTAGGTCTGAAAAAATAGTATTTGCAGATACTTCAGAATGTGATGAAGAAGGAAGAGGTACTCCTGTCTTTGGAACTCAAAAAGTTAGAATTAGAGGAAATGTAATAGTAGAAATAGATGTAGTAGTTCAAACTTCTAATACTAGAAGGAGAACAGTAACTCTAACAGCTAATATTCCTATTACGCCAGTAGAACTAACTAATTTCTTTGAATTATGTATTCCATCTGTGTTTAATTCAGCCTTCTTCCCAAGATTTGCAGAATTTTGTAATATACTTTGCGAAACTAGACTAGCCACAAATAATATTACAAGAGATATAAGAATCGATCCTGAAACAGGAGAAGTAAGAGTAGATTTAATTATTGCCCTATGTATATCCTGTGAAAAAAAGATAATAGTGCCAGTACAACTTTGTGTTCTATCTACTGGATTCCCACAATTATCTCCAGAGGTATCTCCAATTTGTACTACATTCCCAAGTCTATTTCCTAAGCAAATAGATGAGGAAAATATTGATCCTAATCCTTGCCCCAGACCTAGATTTTCCTTAGAAACAGAAGAATTCATAGAAGAAGAAAGAGAAACCAAAAGAAAACAATATGATGAATACGAAGAATAAAAAATAGGTGCCAAATTTGGCACCTATTTTATTATATCTACTATCTCTAAATTCTGTGGTTCTAAAAAATCTATAAACTTATCTCCTAATTTTACTATTGCCTTCGTAGGTGCCTGCGGATGTATGTAGACAATATCTCCCTCTTCCCCATTGCTTAAAAGTACTGTACAACCTACATAAAACCCAGCAATCTTATCTAAAAAAACTCTAGTCATTTTTGGATCTAAAATATTAAAACCTTCATCTCTTAGTATCTCTGCAGCAAAAAATGGTGATTTTTTAGACTTATATACTCTATTAGATGTCATAGCATCATATGTATCACATATTGCAATAATTTTAGCATATTCATGAATTTGATTTCCCTTAAGTCCTAATGGATAACCAGAACCATCCTCTCTTTCATGATGTTGAAGTACAGCTAAAGAAATGTTTTTACTTATACCTACCGTTTCCTTTAATATATTATATCCATATATACTATGTTCTTTTATCTTTTTAAACTCTTCATCAGTTAACTTTCCAGGTTTATTTATAATATTATCATTTATTTTTAATTTTCCTATATCGTGAAATAATCCTGCTATGGCCAATTGTTTTATTTGCTTTTGAGAATACCTCATCCATTTTCCCAACATAGTAGCTAACATAGATACATTTAAACTATGATTAAATGTATAATCATCTTTTTCTTCTAATTCTCTAATTCTAGCTAATATATTATCATTGCCTATTATCTCATCTATTAAACTATCTACTTCATTATTAATTTCTGTTAAAATTATCTTTTTGCCAATTTTTATATCTGTAAATACATTATCCAACTTATCTGCTAAAATTTCATATTTTATTTCTAATTTATTTTCTTCTAAACTACTAGATATATCATTTTCATCGTAAATGTAAACGTATCTAATTCCTTGATCATAAATTTTTTTAATACTCTTTTTATTTAATACAGTTCCTTTTGAAATTAATATGGCTCCAGATCTTATACTCCCTACATCATCTGCTAATACCATGCCTGGTTCTAATTCATGAGTCTTTGTTTTTTGCATGCTTTTTTGCCTCCTAAATTTTAATCCCTTCTTTAATAATAAAATCCCCCTATGCTTATTATATCGTAATATTTGGGATTAAACTTTAGTTCTTCTAAACCTTTAGTTATATTATGCTAATTTTATATTATTGCTTATATTGCTCCACTTTCCACATTTATCACCATATCTAGCTAATAATTTGCCATCTTCTCTTATTTCAACTATTTCACATACATTAGAACAACCATCGCATTCAAAACCATTTACTTTATAATCCATTTTATGAATTGAAGTGCCTTTGAAATTTGTAAATCCTTTTTTATTTACTTCTTCTTTTGCAAGTATAGCTACTCCAATGGCCCCCATTACATCATAATTATCAGGTACGAAAATTTCCTTATTTAAAAACTCTTCAAATGCCTTTTTTATTCCCATATTAGCAGCTACGCCACCTTGAAATATTATTGGAGCCTGTATATCTTTCCCTTTTCCCACATTATTTAAATAATTTCGTACCAATGCCTCGCAGAGACCTTTAGCTATATCCGCTTGATTATGCCCTAATTGTTGCTTGTGAATCATATCAGATTCTGCAAATACAGCACATCTCCCAGCAATTCTTACAGAATTTTGAGATTTTAAGGCCAGTCCTCCAAAGTCTTCAATATCTACTCCTAATCTAATAGCCTGCCTATCTAAAAATGAACCTGTACCTGCAGCACATACTGTATTCATAGCAAAATCTACTACAATTTTATCCCTTAAAATAATTATTTTAGAATCTTGACCTCCAATTTCAATTATAGTTCTAACCTCAGGAATAAAATCTAAAGCTGCCACTGCATGGGCAGTAATCTCGTTTTTTACTATATCTGTTCCCACTATTATATCTGCTAAATATCTACCACTTCCAGTAACTCCAACTCCAAGTATATTTCCATCTCCAATTTCTGACTCTATATCTCCTATTCCCTCTTTTAACACTTCTATGGGTCTCCCTTGAGTTCTCATATACTTTTTATAATGTAATTTATGATTTTCATCAATTAGTACAATATTTGTACTAACAGAACCTACATCTATTCCCATATAATATTTATCCAATTAATTTTTCCTCCCTTCGCCTTTGAAGTAAATCTACAAAGGCTTCTAATCTAGTTAGGAACCCCGCTTCTCCAGTCATTTCATCTAATACTAAAGTCATAATGGGAAAATCAAAATCTTTAGATACATTGCTAAGTATGCTTTTAGCTACAATTTCTGGCATACAATTTAATGGCAATAATTGAATAGCTCCATCAAAACCCTTATTAGCATAATATATAGCTGAACCCACTGTTTCCCTTCCATGGCCTCCAACTAAAGTTTTTAAATAAGGCATAGCTAATTTATATTTTTCATTCTCTTCCTTTGAGCCAAATGGAAATTTAGCCACATGATGCTCTACCCATTTAGTAGGTGTTAATGATTTTTCTACTAATACTCCCATATTCCCAAGTTTTCTTTCAATTTCTAAATTTACAAAAGGCTCTATTATAGTATATATTTCTCCAATAATCCCAATTTTAATTGGTTCATAGTTTTTCTTTGTTTTTACTTCATTTAAATCTTCTATTACCCTGTCCATTAAATTTATCATTTGCTTTGCCCCAATGGTATTATCTATAGATTTGTGATATTTATCCATTATATGATCCACATCACTACTATAAATAGCATAAGCTCTCTTTTCATTAGATAATTCTGTTATATAATCTGCTTTTTTTATTAGTTCCCAACCTAATTTTCCTGCAGAAACTAAATCTCTAGTTTTAGAAACTTTAAATGTCTTTAATAAGTTCTCCTTTAAAGGTTTCCACCCTTCCCAAATAGGATCATATACTATAAATTCTACATCGTACCCTAAATCCTTAAGAATATAGTCTTCTAAAACAGAATAATATCCAAAACGACAAGGACCACAACTCCCAGTTATTAATATAGTGTCTGCACCTTTTTCTATACTTTCTATAAAATTTCCTATCATTATTTTCAAGGGTAAACATATGGTTTCTGGAGAATACTTAGTTCCCAATTCCAATGTTCGTCTATTGCATCTTGGAGGTGGAATTACTTCTTGGCCTAATTCTTCAAAAAAAGCCTTTCCTGCTATATATACATTACCCATATGTGGAAATGTTATCTTCATTTGTATCCCTCCATTCTAACATATCTAAAAATGCTTCTATTCTAGTGTTTATACCAGCCTCTCCTGTTTGCTCATCTATGGTAAGTAATATAAAAGGTATATTATTATCTCGAGCTCTTCTTTCTACTAATTCTATTAGTACAGAATCTAATCCACATCCAAAAGCAGAAATATATATAATCCCATCTACTTCCCCATTATCTATTAAAGAAAAAGCTGAACCTACTATTCTTTGACCTTGAGTCCAAAACATTCTTTTAGATAGTTTCACAGCATAATCTCTAGCAGTAGATTTATCTATCATTTCTGCATTTATAATTTTAATATTATTACCCTTTAGTTTCTTCTCTATATCCATATTTATATAGTTGTCATATATATTATAGGGATGACCTAATACAAGGATTTTCCTATTATTCTCTTCCAATCCTATGTTTTTATCTAGAATTTTAGATTTATTAAATTCTTTAAATCTATCATAAGCTATTTCATATGCCTTAAATATATCTTTCTTACTTTTTGTTAAATACTTCCCTGAATAAAATATGGACTCTTTTAAACTTTTTTTTGAGTTTCTTAAATTGATTACTGGTTCAATAATTTCTGGCAAACCTGAAATACTATGTCTTACCATATCTGGTAATCCTAAATGTTTAGGACAACAATATTCTCTTTTGTAAATACTAATAAATTTGGGTATAAAAATATAATCTACTTTATCCTTTAAATAATCTACATGACCATGAAATACTTTTACTGCTAAACAAGCCTCATCTACACAGGTAGTTATCCCTTGATTTAAAATATCTTTGTTTGTTTTAGGTGAAACAACTACTTCCCCACCTAGATTTTTAAAAAATTCCTCCCATAATAAATGATAATCATAATAGAACATTCCTCTTGGAATTCCAATTTTTGTTTTCATTATATCCCTCCAATCCACATTAATTTATTATTGCCAAAAGGAATATAAAATATAATACACAATAAAAAAAAGGGCAATTATTGCCCTTCTTCATCTGTTTCACTAAAAATATAATTTAATGCATCAATTGTAAATAAAATTTCCTCTTTACTAACTACTCTTTCATCTAAAGAATAGTCTATATATTCAATGAACTCTTCAGAATCTTCAAATGGTAGATCTATATAAGATAAAAGTCTTCTCATTCTTATTTTTCTTTCCACATTTTCCATACCAGAAATACTTCTATTTATATATCTAATCAAACTATCAATTAATTGTTCTAAATAATCTTCTGTTATTATTTTAGAATCTTTATTAAATAATACTTCATATTTAACAAAATCCTCATCACCAATACATTTAATTATATCTAAATTGGATAACATTTCATCTTCCATTTCTTCATAGATTTCTTCATCTCTTCCATCTATTTCTTCACTTAATTCCTCTAAATATGTGTTTTCTTCTAAAAACTTATTTCCTAAATTTTCTAGCTCTTCTCTACTTCTTAACAATAATTCTTCTAATAATTCTTCACTTGGACTTTCTAAATATTTTAACCATTCTTCAAAAAAACTATAATTTAAAAGACTTTCATCTAATTTTTCTTTAATTAAATACATACCTATTAATTTATTTGACAATATCCCTTGGATATAAATGAATGTTTTCATTTTTAATATTTTAGTCCATAGTATATCTATTTCATCTAAAATCTTTTCTAATTCTTCAAATGATTTTATCTTAAAATCTATATTTTTAAACTTTTGTATCTCAGCAAAATAATGATCAAAAAGTACTCCATAATCCCCCATAAAGGAACTATCAAAAGTTAATTTATAATCCTCAATTTTTGCCTCTACATGATTCAAAGGATAATTTGAAAAATTTCTCTTGAGTGTAGATTCTATGATACTAAAATATTTAAACTTACTCATTCTAAATGGGACTATCCCTACTACTTTAGATACTTTCTCTATAAATTCATCATATTCATAAATACTACTATTTAATTCAATTTCTATAATATCTATTATAGATTCAATTTCTTCATAATCTACTTTTATATTTTCATATTCCTTTTCTCCTGATAACTTCATCATTTGATAGTTTAATAATTCAATCACATATGAAAGCTCTATCTCATAGCCTTCCATAGCACTAATTAAGCTATATAGTTCTTTTCTTATCTTTATTAATTCTTTTATTTCCTCATCTATTTCTTTTTCCGTCATATCTAAATTATTCTTATTAAAAGAATTTATTAATTTATTATATGAATTAGATAATATTTCTTTTTCATCTTGATTTTTAATATATTCATAAATATTTTCTTCTTGCATTAAATCTTCTAATTGTGAATAAGCCACTATTACATTACACTGCGCTATTCTATGAAAAAAAGATAATTGTCTATCATTAGATTTTAAAATAATTTCTTTTATTTCATCATTTGATAATTCAGCTAAATTTTTCTCATTTATTGTATCTTGATTAGATTTGTCCATATTAATTTCTCCCTTCAATATATTACCATACTGCAATATGTCCATCTGCTCTTTTTTCTGTTCCACCTATATAAATTCCATTATTATTTAATATAATTTGTCCTCTACCAAAACTAGCCACATCTTTAGAATATTCTATTTCATGTCCGTTATTAGATAAATATTCTTTAGTATCTTTAGGAAAATCTTCTTCTACTAAGACTTTCTTTCCTTCTATCCACTGCCATCTATATTTATCTAATGCTTCCTGAGGATTTAATTTAAAGTCAATCATATTTACAATAGTTTGCAAATGACCCTGAGGTTGCATATAAGCCCCCATAACTCCAAAGGGACCTACTGCTCTATTACCCTTGGTTATAAATCCTGGAATAATAGTATGATAGGTTTTTTTATTTGGTTCCAGCCTATTATATGCATTATGGTCAAGAGAGAAAGTATACCCTCTATTGTGAAGAGCTATTCCCGTACCTGGCACTACTAGACCAGATCCAAAACCCATAAAATTACTTTGTATATAACTTACCATATTACCATACTTATCTGCTGTAGATAAATATACTGTACCTCCAGTATTAGGAGCACCATATTTCGGTAATATAGCATTATTGCCTATTATTCTACTTCTATCTAATGCATATTCATCAGATAGTAAATCTTCTATGGCAATTCCCATTTTTCTAAAATCTGTAATATAATTTATCCCATCTACAAAAGCTAGTTTCATGGCTTCTATCATATAATGATATGAATCCATATTATCTTTCTCTATTGGAAAATTATTTAATATTTTCAAAGCTAAAAGTACTACTAATCCATGAGTATTTGGTGGTAATTCCCATATATCATATCCTTTATAATTCACATTTATAGGTTCTACCCATTCTGATTTATAGGATTTTAAATCTTCCTTTGAAATAAATCCGCCGTATTCCTTAGAGAATTTATGGATTTTATCTGCAATATCTCCCTCATAAAATGAAAGACATTTTGAATCAGCTAACTCCATCAAAGTATTACCCATATCTTCAGACTTCCATACTTGTCCAGGTTTTGGAGGTTCTCCATTTATAGAAAAATTTCTAAACCATTCATCAAATTCTGAACCCTTTAATTCCTTTTTATATTTATTAAAAGCTTTCTCCCAATTCTCTGAAACAGTAGTAGAAACAGGATAACCTTCTATAGCATAATTAATTGCTGGTTCCAAAACTTCCCTCATAGATAAATTTCCAAATCTATTAGACATTTCTTTCCAACCATAAGGCTGCCCTGGTATATTTACAGGTAAAAAACCATATTTAGGCATATGAGTAAATCCTATATTTTTAACCTTTTCTATACTTATATTAGAAGATGATGGTCCACTAGCATTTAAACCATATAGTTTCCCATCATGCCAAATAATTGCAAAGCAATCCCCTCCTATACCATTAGATGTAGGTTCTACAACAGTTAATGTAGCTGCTGTAGCTATAGCAGCATCTATGGCATTACCACCTTTTTTTAATATTTCCAAACCTGCTTCTGCTGCCAAAGGTACTGTAGTGGCTACCATACCTTTATTCCCGAATACTAAATTTCTAGAGGATGGATAACTAACCTTATTAGATCTAAATTTCATTTTTTTCCCCCTTTAAAATTTGATAATCATTCAAAAAAAATATATAATCTAAAATAGATTATATATGTATTATATCATAATAAGGTGGTGAGAAATATAAGGTGGAAATTTATAATCATATAATAGAACCTAAATTAGATGTATATAAATATTTTCCAGGAAATAATCCATGTTTTTTAGATATCGAGACTACAGGTTTAAGTCGAAAATATAATCAAATCTATCTAATAGGACTAGTTTATTATAATAAGGAGAAAAGCAATTGGAATCTTGTACAATTATTTGCTAATAGTTTAGATAAAGAAAAGGAAATCTTAGAATCTTTAAATGATATACTCTTAAATTTCGATTTTATAATAAGCTATAATGGAGATAGCTTTGATATTCCTTTTATAAAATATAGAATGAAATATTATAAAATAGAAAATAAAATAGAAAAAATAAATAGCTTTGATATATATAGAAAAATTAAAAATAATGATTCTTATTTAGGATTTGAAAATCTAAAACTTAAAACTGTAGAAAAAAATTTAGGCATATATAGAAATGATAAATATTCTGGTAAAGATTGTATTAATTTTTATTTTGAATATATTAATACACAAGATATAAATTTAAAGAAAAATATACTAAAACATAATTATGACGATCTTTATTATTTATTGGAGATAATAAAAATTTTTGATATTCTAAAAGATATTAAAACTCTAAATATAATTTTAAAAGGAAATAAAACCAGTATTCAAATTTTAGATATGATAGTTAACGGAGATGTTTTAAATATTAATTGTAAAACTACTCCTATAAATACAAATATAATTCACTATGGAAAGAATTTTAATCTTAAGGTGCAAAACAAAGACTCTTTAATTATTGATTTAAATATTGGAAAAGGTTTAATTACCCCTACTAAAAAAGCATTGTATATTCAAAAATCCAAACTACCTATAGATAGCAATATAAAAGATCTATCCCAATACATGGTCCCTAATGATTTAATACTTTTAAAAGTCGAAAAAAAATGGATTATGGAAAATATAAAAAATATTATTAACCAATTAGTTCTTAATGTAATAGAATAAAAAAACAGTAGACCTTATCACTAAAGTCTACTGTTTTTTTATTGGTGGGCCTTCAGGGACTCGAACCCCGGACCTACCGGTTATGAGCCGGGCG
>CAZMBD010000029.1:0-21887 GCA_964564325.1 uncultured Clostridiaceae bacterium | reverse complement strand
AGCGGCCCCCTTTAGGCTCGCTTCTTTTTTATCCAATTTTCTACTTGTTCCTATCGGAATGATTTAGGGTTCCCCTAATACCCGCTTCAAATAAAATAGAAAGGATGAAAATTATGACTAATAGATATAGAAATGAAAGAATTGAAATCAGATTAACTGATGAAGAAAAAGAACTTTTTAAGAGGAAACTTGAAATAAGCAAGTCAAAATCAATGGGACATTTTATAAGGAAATGTGTTCTGGAATCCCCTATATTTGTAATTGATATGAATATTTTTAGGAGGCTACAAACTCTTATAGGGAAGAACTCTAATAACCTTAATCAAATTGCAAAGAGGGTAAATAGTACTGGGATAATCTATAGGGAAGATATTGAGGATCTTAAAAAAGAAAATGATGATATATCAAGAGAGATAATAAAAATTCAAAATATCCTAACAAGAAAATATATGAATAGGTCTGATTGATATGGCTATTACAAAGATCCATCCTATCAAATCCACCCTCAATCTTGCTATAGATTATATTACTAGTAATAATAAAACCGATGAGCAAATATTAATAAGTTCAGATGGCTGCTCTCCTGCAACTGCCCATTTACAATTCATGAATACTAGGGAGACCAATGATACTAGAGGAACAGTTTTAGCTCGGCATTTAATACAAAGTTTTGTTCCGGGAGAAGTAAGCCCTGATAAGGCACATGAGATAGGGCTTGCCCTAGCCAAAGAAGTTTTAAATGGTGAATATGAATATGTACTGGCCACCCATGTAGACCGTAAACACATTCACAACCATATTATTTTTAATAATGTTAATTGGAAAACAGGTAAATGCTATCAATCTAACAAACGAAGTTATCATAAAATAAGATTCCAAAGTGATCAGTTATGTAAAGAAAACAATCTAATTGTTATAGACGAGTACTATGAAAAATACAAGAAAAAATATAAGACTAGGGGAAAATCCTATAAGGAATACCAAGAGGATAAGAAGGGCAGATCATGGAAAAGTAGACTCCAATTTGATATAGACAGAGCCATTAAAAAAGCTAAGGATTGGGAAAACTTCCTCCAACTTATGAAGGAATATGGATATGAAATCAAGCATGGAAAATATATTGCCTTCAAAAAAATAGAAGGCCAACAACGTTTTACAAGAGCTATGAGGATAGGGGAAGATTATACTGAGGAAAGATTAAAGGAACGAATCCTAGAAGAAATTTCCATGAATAGAAAAAGACCTAAGAGCCCTTTTAAGCCTTTGGATAAGATTATAGATATAAGTGCCAATGATAAGATTAAAAGCTCTCCTGGGTACAAATACTGGGCTACAAAGCATAATCTAAGTGCCATGGCTGAAACTATAAACCAAGTCAGAAATGAAGGTCTTAAATCAAGATGTCAACTTGAAAAGGCCCTGCAAAAAAAAGCAAGCCAAATCCAAAAACTACTGACTGATATTAAAGAAATCGAAAAGAATATTGACTCGAAAAATCAAATGATGGAAAACCGATATATCATAGAGCAGCATAAAGAAATCCATAAATATGCTGAGGAAAATCCTGAAGACAAGGCTTTTATTAATGAATATGGGCCTCAACTTATGCTTTATAAAAAAGCAGTTGCCGAAAGTTTCCAAAACACTAATGTTCTACCCACTAGCAAGCAAATATATAAAGATCTTGAAAAACTTCATACAAAAAAAGAGTCTCTCATCGAGAAACTCAATCAATCCCGTCAAGAACAGGATAGGTTATATCAGTATAAGAAAAATTATGATAATTATATGGGGAAAGAGGTCGAGCGATAAGCTCGATTCTAACTCCCAGAAAAACCAAGCATTTCTCTCTAAAATAGATTTACTACTTATAAGATTATAGTAAAAGGTTCTGTATACTTATTTTTCCAAGATAACTTGTCTGTATTTTCGCTTAAGATCTTATAGGTATGATTAGCTATACAATCTCCTAGTTCTTGGGTTCCAACCTTTACACCTAATGACTTTATTTCATTTGCTGAACAAAACTTGTATTTTTCAGAATCTATTTTTATAAGTTTTCTAAAAATTTCTTTTTGAGCATCAGTTAAAATAACTTCTACAATATCTGCTAACAATATTTCAAATGGCCTAAAAACAGTTTCCCCAATATCCGTTATATGTCTTCCACAATACCTGTAAGTAAGGTTACCAAATTCGTCTCTATTTAAAATCCCACTGCCAAATATTTCTTCAACAAACTCTCTTGATAAATCGTTTATATTTTCTCTATTAGCTGTTTTGTTAAATCTCTTTACAAATTTTCTTAAATCCTTGTTTTTAACTAATAACCTATAATCTCTTTTAGTAATCTCATCAACAGGTATACAATCATCATTTTCTACAGGTATATTTTTACTTAAATAACGTGCTTCTTCTTCATTGAATTTATAAGCCCCACCTACAGGTTGGTATTTACCTGTTCTTGTATTAGGCACTAGAAAATATTTACCATCAATTTTTATTCTAAATAAATAAGCAAAAGATATTCTAATGGTACTATTCTCTTGCAATTTCCCTTCTCTTTCTAACTTTCTTTGAGTAGTTTTCCATTGCTCTTTACCAAATAAATTCAACAATTTAGGTATTATATCACCAATTGCATACTCTAAAATAGAATAGCCTATTAACAATAATATTGCCGATTTTGCCAAATTCGAATTTAATTCATATTTATATATTAAAAAGAGACCTAATATTATTAGAAAAACAGGAAATATAAGATTTTTAAGCTCCTTCTTCAAAGATTTATTCACCTCCAATCGGAACACTTACATGTCCAATAGCTACACATATTCCATCTTTAATTAAATAGCATTCAATATAGTGGGGTCCTGCAAAAGATGTAGACTCAATAATTTCTCTCCCCCTATCTTTAATCTGGCCACGAATGCAATTTTTTCTTTCTGCTATTTCTCCTATGTTCCTTACCTTCCATAAAACTTTATCATAGGAAGGGCAATTTGTATCTTGTATCTTACACTTCACTTGAAAATTAAACGGAATAAATTTTTTAAAAGAAGGTGCATATTTCTCTAGGTATTTTATAATCGACATTTCACTGAATCCATTCCCTGAAACTTTGCACTCTATGGCCACATCATATTTCTCATATACAGGATACAAATCATCAATAAACTCTTCTGTATCATCATATTTAATCTTTGAAAACCTATTATTTAATGACTCTTCTACTAACTCATCCCAATAAGAATGGTTGAAAAAATCTCCCCAGGCCTTTAAAGCCTTTTTTTTAGTACAATCCGTCTCAAATAAAATATCTAAATCATCTAGCTTGTTACGAAGACGATTTTTCCAATTTTTCATTCTCGTATAATCAATATCTCTAGTGACCAATGCTCTTCCATCATCCACTGGAGCTTCTACTTCTAAATTTATATCAAGTCTATCCACTATTGCTTTCATAGAGAAATAAAAAACTTCATCTAATCTTTCATAACTAGTATCAAGATTTTCATCACATAAAACCGTTTGTATAAGTCCGCTAGGCATATTATTCCAAAACTTTCTTGATTTACAAAACATTTTAGAAAGTCTTGTGATTTTACGCAAATTATCCCCTTTACACTTAATTTGTTCTTTAAACCATAAATCTAAAGCTCTTAAATCTCTAATAGACCATTCTGGTCCTGCATGTTCGTAAATATATTCATTATCATCCTCATTCTCCTTGTATCTTTTATATAAAGCAAAGTCCACATGATAACCTTCTGAGTATTTTACTCTTACGCAGTTCGTTTTAATCTCAGGTTCTACTGTAAACTGTTTTGTTTTCCGTCTGAGAGCATTACCCACAATATTTCTAGTGGCTAAAGGACCTAAACTTCCCAAATTATCCGAATCAAAAACTATACCTACATCGATATCATAATCACTTTCATCATTTTGAATAACTGTATGCATAGCCATGCTTCCTTGAATTCTATCTTCAGCTACTTTATAATCCGTATATTTTTCCTCGTTATATTCAATTAAACCATCCTTCAGTCTCTTTACATTTAGTTTCCTTTTTTCTCTTAATTTGGCCTGCTCTGTTTCGGGAAGAATAACCTTCTTTCTATAAAAATTATTAAATTCAGTAGAACAATCAAACATTAAGATCCCCCCATTCCATTGCCATAACTAGTGCAAATATTCTTTATACACTTTAAGTCTATTGTTTATAATTTCATCATCTGGATCCATCCTAAGGGAATATTGAAAATATGCCCTTGCCTTACTAAATTCCTTTTGCATATCATAAGCATGTCCCAATTTTTTCACAATATATAGCAATCCTGGTGTCTTTTCATTAATCTCCTCTAACAGCTCAATTGCTTTGTTAGGTTTATTTATTAAACCATAGGTTATGGCTAATCTATATTTATAGTTAATTTCTTCTGGGCTCTTGTTTGATAAATACTTGTAAATCATCATAGCATCGTCATATTTTTTTAATTCTATATATATTTTACCTTTCAAAGAATATATATTGTCTTTAAAGCTATCTCTACGTATAGATTCAACTTTCTCAATATTTATTTTCTCTATTTCATTTAAGCTCTCATAATATTTTCTTTGGTAGAAGCAAGAATATGCAATATGATATATTAAATCCTGTGAGCTATTGTCATTATTTCTCTCATATTTTAAAATATTTTCTGCTTCAGTATAATGATTTTCATGGTATAAAGTTATGACTTTCTGTAACCAATCCTCACCAGAAGTCCTTTCAATTATTTTTATAGAAGAAGATTTTAAAATAAAATTTTTATTTAATACCCTTTCTATAATATCCTCTTTAAAAGCATTTATATTTTGATATCTATCTTCAGGGTTTCTTTGTAGTGCCTTTAAAATAATCTCTTCTAAATCCAAAGAAATATTATCATTAATCTCTCTTGGCTTAGGAAAAGGAATATTATTTATCACTTGAATAGGGGTTTCATGAGGTGTTCTCCCTGTAAGTAGTTGATATAACAGTACCCCCAGAGAATAAATATCTGAAATAAGATATCTTTTATTAGATCCCGCTACCTCTGGAGCCATATATGCCCATGTTCCACCTGCATCTACTGTCTTTATAAATACATCTTCAATAAACTTGCTAGTGCCAAAGTCTGTTAATTTTACATCCTTACTATTAAAAAGAATATTTTGAGGCTTAATATCGCCATGACATATGTTTTTATTATGAAGAAATTCCACCCCATCTAATATTTCTAAAAATATTTGACACACTTCTTTAATCGTCTTAGGATTTTTAAACCCAAAGTCATCTAATTCTTCCGCAAGGCTTTCACCCTTAAAAAGCTCCATCTCTATGATAAAAATACCATCTATCCTTCCCATCCAATTAATTTGTATGATATTTGAATGTTGTTCTCCAATCAACTTTATCCCTTCCGACAAGGCATGGTCGCCTCTCTCCTGGTCCTTTGGTATTTTCAAAGCAACAATTTCCTCTGTCTCAAGATGTACTGCAGACCAAACATATCCAAAAGTTCCCTCATTAATATAGTCTTTTAAAATATATTTATTGCCTATTTGTAAATTCTTTTTAGGATAAAAATCGTACTTCCTTTTAGCCATCTTATCACCTCACTTTTATCCATTGATTAAAAGTTAGATTTTCTTTTACACCCGAAGCCACACAATGATAGACCAAATACTCTGTAATCCTCCCATCAATGCCCTGAACCCTCACCCCATTACTCATAAGAAACCCCTCATCAAATATACGTATAAAGTCTGTAATATCTCCTGGTGTTACCTTGGGATAAGTCCAATAAACAAACAATATTAGCGGGACTCTTCTCCCTAGTTGGTTATAAGCTATAAGGAGATTCTGTATTTTTTCTTTAAGCTTTCCATTTTTCAATCTGCTATTATCATATCTTTCAAACTCACAAAGTAATAAAGGTATATTGTCAATAATTGAATACCAGATAGAATCCGGTCTTACTATTGGCTCTCTCTCAGCTTTATACTCACCTGGCAAATCTGCTACTTTTATATTCATATTTGCTATAGATGAATTGTTAATTTCCTCATATGGATAAACTGGACACTCAGATATTGCTGTTACTCCATCTATAGTCCTACCTATTGCTGTTAAGTAATTTAATCCCATTGTATGCACTGTCTCCGAATAGTCTCTTATGCCATAGGTTGTCATCATAGGAAATAACTTTTTTCTGATTTCACCTGTTATTAGTTCTTCTCTTATATTTTTTACAAGTATTTCTCTATCCATTGAAAACTCCCCATTCATTAAGAACTTCTGGTGATTCTCCCCCATGTATTAATGCTTTTGTTCCAACCTTTACAAGCAAAGGAGCTGGAATTGATCTACCACATATCAGGGCTTCTCCTGTGCTGAGAGATGGTAGTTCATCTATATCAGCCTTAGAAAACATATCGCTAGTTTTAGCCATAAACCTTTGATCATCAGGATTTTTTAAACGCATTGTTATTATAGTATTACATTGCGATGTTACATCTGGGTCTAATTTTGATGGCCTTTGAGATATAATAGAAAACCCCACTCCAAATTTTCTTCCTTCACTTGCAATTTTTTTTATGATTTTCTTCGATATACAGGCTACACCAGCTGGAGCAAAGTTATGGCCTTCTTCATATACTAAAAAGCATGGCCTAGTTTGTCTTCTTTTATCAGCAGCAGCCCTCATTATTTCACTTGATATTAAGGCAGTTATAATTTGCCTTGCATCATCTGAAAGTCCCTGAAGATCAATAATTACTAATCTTCCTTTGCTATCTCCTTTTTCTCCTACCATATCGTATATATCACTCGGTTCACCGATGGCTCTAGTATAAAAACTTCTAGCCTCGTTTATAACTCGACCTAATTTAGCTGCTGCTACAGCGGCACTTCTTGCATTAAGAGCTTTTGCCTCAGCAGGACTTAGCTCTTCCCAATCTCTTAATTCTTCTAAATCTCCAGCTAATATTTCCCTTAAATCTTGTATGTCCCTAGGTGGATTATTATATTTTGCTATCCAGTACCTAATTGCAACATCTAATACTCTTTCTTGAGGTTCTGTTAATCCCGGTAATATAGATGACAGATCATCCATATCTAAACGATCAAATTGTAAAGCTAAATGTTTGTTTTTATTCATATATTTATAATCAAATGAGTCTATTTGTGGAGTGTATACTTTAATTCCTCCACCTATGTCCTGTAATTTTTTTAGATTTTCGTGTATCTTTAATATACTATCTTTATCTTTCTTATCTTCAATATGGTCTAAATCCTCATTAAAATGTAATTCTCCTTTTGAAAAAGCTTTTCCATACTCACCATGAACATCAAATACAATTACTGTTCCATTCATTTGTGCCACTAGTCTCTCAATTATTCTTCCTACAGTATATGACTTACCTGAACCAGTCATAGCAAGTATTGCCAAATGCTCTGTTACTAGCTTATTAACATCCAAA
The DNA here is from genome assembly GCA_964564325.1 of uncultured Clostridiaceae bacterium. Taxonomy (GTDB): domain Bacteria; phylum Bacillota; class Clostridia; order Tissierellales; family Tepidimicrobiaceae; genus JAAZMA01. Next base: position 14,381 of record CAZMBD010000029.1, on the reverse strand, counting down.
TATACAGGAACGATATTCTCACCTCTGTCATAACCTATTAAGTTTCCTATATGAAGACTTGTATTCTCATCAAACCTATAAAAACTTGACAGGAAATCATAATCAACTCCATATACCTTTTCTCCTGGGTCTAGAGCTCTCCTAGGAATCTTTATTTGGCCTGAGGAATCTCTAAATCCCACCAATTCAATAGTTCCAAATAATGTTTCTCCTGTTACCTGTGCCCCTGGTAATATTTCTAACTGTGATAAACCCTCTCCCATATTAGAATTATATAATATGTTGTTTCTTGATATAGAAACAATCCTTCCAAGTACATAAGTTTCGGGCTCAATATTTGATTCTTTGTGTCTAATCTTAACAAACTCTCCTCTTTTTGCTGAAAAGCTATCTTCTAAGGCAATCTTTAGATCATTTGGATTTCCTGTGTTTCCAACTAATTTGCCAATATATTTATCCATTTGTATCCTCCTATTCTTCCTCAAATATATCTAAATCCTCTTTCCATATAGCTTCTAAACTCTCATTTTTAAGCATTTCTCTCGCATGTGATTTATAATATTCTAAAACCCCAGGTCTTACCCCTATAGGTTTTAATGCGTATTTTGCATACCAAAGAGGTATTGGCAATGCCTTAGCTTGATCAAAAGTTATTAAAGACATTATTTCCGAACACAATTTATCAAGCATATCGCAATCCCAATCTTCAGTCTTGCCTAATACTTCAACCAATAGTGGTGGAGTATTGTTCCCTGCCTTTAAATGCATTCCTATAAGCCCCATTTTTCTAACTGATGCAGGTTCTATACGGTTGTCCTTAGTAATACCATCAAATTGAAAGGCAGCTGTCCTAGATCTTTTTACCAAAATTCCATTCAGTAGTCTTTTAATTCCTACAGTATGAATTTTATCCATGTACTCATCAAGCTTTAATACTATGTTTTTCCCTATTGGATCTGGTATATATTTGATATTATCTTTTGTTAATGCAAAAAATATAGCCCCAAATCTTTTGTTTCCAATAGATGCAATTTTAACGCCATTCTTGTTAAATGGATAAACTCTTTCCTTATTATTTTCCCAAAATTTAGATATAGTGTCCTTGCACAACTCGTAATATTCTACAATGTCTAATCTTTCAGAAAGGGGAGTGTCTGCTCTTTCTAATATCAAAGGAACATCCATTATGATTAAATCAGGAAGATCTTCTTCTTTCAATGTATTTTCAAGTAACTTGTAAGCATTAATCATATCTATAAATTTCAATTTTTTTTGCCAATCTAAATCATCTATCTCATCTACATCAACTATGCTCTCCTGTTTTGTTTGATAAATAGAACCTTCTTGGATTAAGATATCTTGCCTTACAGCTCCAGAAATATATAAAACTCCTCCGAAAGCACTAGTAGTCCTGTTAGCCGTTGATATACCTGCACAATTTATTGTCATGGGTTGAATCAAATCTAAAGTTCTAATTACTCCTTCTTCCTTCAATAAAGGAGCTATCTTATCTATAAATCTCATTTTATTTGAAAGCTTAGATACTGTTGCTGGTAACCCTAATTGCACATTTGCCACAATACTTTGAGAAATAGGAATTCCTACATTGTAATTACCATCCATCTTTCTTCATACCTCCCTTCAATACTTTAATAAATGAATTTAATCTTCTTTCACTCAATAGTTCCTCTCCCTTGCAAGTTATTTGCCCATTTTCAATTAAATCTTTCTCATCTAATTCATGCTCTATAACCTTAAGGGAGTTATCATCAAGTGTTTTATTGAAATATTGATTGAAACTTTCCAGCATTTCCTCATCTAATCTATAGCCTGCTGCAATTAACATTAAAACTTGTATAAGTTCCTCTTGAATTATATTTACACTTTGCTCTATTTCTTGTGATTCTTTTTCTATCACTTCTTCTTTTATACAGTCAATAAGATGCTTCTTGAGTTCATCATGCTTATGACTTAATTTGTAGTCTAGTAGAGGTAATGTGATAACAGTAATTAATCCACTTCCAGTGTCTTTGCGATAATGAATTCCAAGGACTCCTTTGCTACTAGTGAATATTTTGTCTTGAGCTATACTTTCTATCCTATAATCACAATGAATTCCTTCATAATTTACTTCTTCTTTTAGTAATAATATATCTATAGATATATCAAAAAAATCCTTTAGATTACATTCAGTTAAAGCAGGAGTAATTATTAGCTGATTATTAGGGGCTTTAAGCCAATCCCTTAATTTTTGTAATTCATTTTCTTTAAATCTTGTTAATAATATTCCAGGCAAAAGAAGAAGCCCTTGACAAATTTCATCTATATCTCTTTTCTGAATCTTAGCATACTTTTCTAGAACTTTATACTCAGTCCTTGACCCATATTCTTTTAAAATTTGTATTATCATAGTAACACAACCTTTGTTTTAATGAGGTTCATACCCTCTAATTCCTGTTTTTCTATTGCACTATCATGCCAGTCTATCTCTCCATTCTTTTCCACTACATTTTTAAAGAATTCAAAAGTAGATTTTTTACCCTTGAAAAACTCTCTCCCCTCCTGAGACAAATTTGCCATCTTTAATTCTATATTTTTTTGAGTTTCTCCATAAGTTCTTTCTTTAGGGTCTTCTGCCAAATTAAATTCTACATTTACTTGTTGCTTCCCCTGGGCTCTACGGATAGCATCCATAGTGCTTATAAGGCTATTGTCATATAATTTATTTCTTTCTTCTTTTGCCTTACCCATAACATTAATTTTTTCACCTTCTATTAAGCCTATATATTGTTTCATTTCCGCAATTAATTCTTGATAATAAGCTGAGAATTCTTTAGGTTCAGACTCTAGTTCCAATTCTTTATTATCAATTTCTTCAACTAAACCTCCTGAACAGAAAATTTCTAAAGTCTCTATATAATTATTTAAATTTTTTACTTCTGTTAAGTTCTTAAGGTTCTCAGGTGCATCACTGAAATATTCTGCCCATCTTTTAGCATCTGGCAAATCATCTATATAGCAGTCTACTATTTCTTTAAAATTTTTGAAGATTGATTTATATTCTCCCATTACGCCTTTATCATTAGACCATTTAAACTCTGAAGTGGTTTTCCCTTCAATACCACACTCGTTTAAAATCTGCTCTAATCGTTCTATTGCTTTACTATATTTAGCTGTTTGAAGATTATAAGCAAGAGTGTAGGTCTCCTTAACAGTTGTTTTGTATTTTGAAGTTGAAAGTTCCTTATAATTTGTAGCATATTCTAATTCAATGCTATATCTATTTAATAAGTTGGTTATTGGGAATATAGGAAATGCAACCCCTCGATATTCACCTGCCTTTTTTATTTCCGTAATCATATCTGTAATCATTTTTGCGGCTGGAACCTTTATTTCTTTCACATATTCATGAAATAGTTTAATATGGCGTATCCTAAACCAAAGTTTTTCCTTATCATCATCTATCTTCAGGTTTTTGATTATATTTGGACTAAATGCAGAATTTAACTCCCAACCGTCTTTATCATAAATATATTCCATTAATTCATAGAACATATCTAAATTTTTGAGCACAGCTCCCCATATATCTAAAGGATCTTCCTGCCTTGTAATTAAGGAATCAATTTCGATGCTGTCCATATATTTCTTGCCCTCTTCTAGCTTTTCTTTATAATATATATTCTGCATGTCTAGGGCATTCAAATAAGGCCCTTCTATTATTTCTCTTAATTGATTTTTCTCTTCAATGTAGTCTTTTTCAAACCAATTTTTTACTCTATCATATTTTTCATTTAGGTCATTAGATTTAACTCTTTCTAAAAAACCTTCTGTTTTGCGTATTAATTTCAAGGCAATAAAAAATTGTACCCACTGTTCTAGTATCTTTTTGGGCTTTACTTTATCGAAACCACTAAAAAAATTCTTTCCTTCAAAATCATTTAGGCTTCTCCTTTGGGACCCTATAAAAGATAAAAAATGAATAAACGCACTGGGAATACCTACATCAAAGCTAGAACTGTTATCAAATATTCCTGTATTTTTAAATCCTTTCTTCTCCATAATTGTTCCGATGTGTACATTTCTCATAATTGACAACAAATCTTGATATTCACCGTCAGAGAGTTTAACTTTTGGATCTGAACCAAGTTGCTCTATAGTAGCATTATTAATAAGCATCCTCTTAAAAGCCTCAGCTAACAAATTAATCTGCTTATAATCCCACTGATTCTTATAGATAATAGGCCTAAGAATATACCCTTTTTCATCTATTTCATCAAACCAATTTCTAGCCCCATGGATAAAAAAGTCATTTAATTTTCTAATCTTTTCACGATAAATAATACCTATTTCATTGGCCGAATCCCTAAAATCAACCATTTCTTTAGAAACAGACATCACTTCTAAAACTTCTTTTTGTAATCTAGATATTTGAAGTGGTATCAAGCACTTACCCACCTCTTTAAAATCTCTTTTAACTTTACTAATTATTTCATCCATAGGAGTATCAGATAAAATATAAATTGGATGGAGTCCTTTACTTAATAATCTCCTATCCTGTAAACCTTTGTATAGTTTTTCCTCATCCTTGCCCCAAACTATAGTAACTATATTGTTTGGATTTACAGTTAACCAAGGTCCTTCTTCTACCGTCGTCCTCATACAAGGCAGACCTTCTAGCTCAAAGCTTTCTATGTCATTATAGTTTATTTCTAAAGATCTGATAGAACCTGTTAAAATTCTTTTAACCTCTCCCTCCCTATCTTTTTTCATTTCTTTAATATATTCTTCTAGTTCCTCATTTTTTTCTCCATCAGTTAAGTAGCTAAATTCACCCTTATCTACCCGATACCTTTTATTTAACTGATAAAGATAAGCAAAGTTAGGTCCTATATAAGTTGGTATTAGCCCATCTTCCTCAACTATTTTCATAATATATTCAAAAATAATGCTTGCCGCTTCTTCTACCCCTTCTTCTGGATACAACATCCTTACTTGATCTAAAAATGTCTCTTTTCCTGAACCTATAATATATTCATGGTCTTCCACATTTAAAGAGTACATTTTTAGATTTTTCAAAAGTACTTCCAAGTCAAAAGTAGAGCCAAAGGTATTTACAAACTGATTTCCTTCTTGTCTTTCATATCCTACACTGTGAAGGTACTCTCCTAAACCATCTTTCTTTAGCTTTATTAAATAGAAATCTTTGAAAAGCCTTGTCCCATCTGATGCTTTAGCTTCAACCATTCCTTCTAGTTCATCTTCTGTGTAATTTGTCTTTGTTATAGGTAGCTGCATGAGTAATGCATTTTTTATTATATGCCTATATTTTTCTTTACAATTAATATAATCAAAGGCAGCTTTGTCTATTAAGCTATTTTGAAATCTAGAGCTTGTTCTTAGTAAGTCTTCTAAGGCTTCTCCCGTTTTTATGTCAGGTTTTCCAGATATTAAATGGTCTAGCTCTGCCATAATTACATTGAGCCAACCAAAATTTCCACCTGCAATAGTATAGGCCGCTTCAACCAGTCCTTCTGGATAAGTGTTCATTTTCCCGTCTTCTTTTAGATGATTCATAAAATCTGATATATCTGCAAAAGTATTATTTTTTAACTCACAAATAGAAATTCTTCTCTCTAAAGCTCCAATCCCTCGAATATGGTAACCTATCACTGGAGAGCAAAGTAACATAAAAGATGTATTAGGAAACTTTTTTCTCGTGTCTTCATGTTTAATCGCAGATGAAATTACTTTTATAGCTTCTCCATCAACTCTTCTTATATTTTCTTTATCTTTCTCTAAACCATATTTTGCAATTTCACCAGCAGTCTCTACCTCTTCACATACTATTAGCAAATGGTCAATATTGCAGACTTTTAAATACTCCGTAGCTTCCTTGACCATCCTATCTAGAGTTCTCATGTCCAATAGCAAATCATCTTTTTCTATTTCTTCTAATTTTAATATGTCTTTTAACTTTTCTTTCTTAAATCCAAAAGGTAAAAGGGCATTTTGCAATTCTTCAATTACCTTCCCTTGCATACTAGAGTCTGGATCTTCTGCTAAATAAGATAAGGCTGTATAAACACCATAGGCAACCCAGTTTTCACTAGTTAAATCTTCATGGAGCATCTGAGAATACCTAATAAATATAGGTAATATACCATCACCAAAGTTTTCTTTTAGTACCCTAACCTTTTTTGTTTCGCCATCTTCAGATATAATCCATCCCTTATCTATCCCTATGGCCTCTGAAATCACCTCAAATCCAATCCTAGACTTTCCTATCCCCCATTTACCTATAACGGGAAATATTGTAGCCATTCCTGAGTCTTTCATTGTACCAATAAAAGATTTGAAAATATTATAAAATTCTTTTTGACCAACCATTGGTTGTGTAAGTGGGAATTCACTCGTTCCGTTAATAGACCATGTACTCAATATAATCCCTCCTAAAACTCTAATTTGATAAGTTGCTTTTTAATATCGCCTAATAATCCTCGTCCATGTCTCGGTTGTCCTTGTTCTGAGTCAACTATCCTAAACTTCCCCTTTTCTGACCCTTCCATAAAAAACCTATCTATCCATCTACTACTGGATTCTTTGTTTTCTGGATCAAGTTTAATTCTTAATCTTTCTCCTACCTCTTCTGTTGGGAAAAATCCTCTTGTATCTTGAAGTTCTCTAATCAGGTCTTTTAAAAGATCAAGTTCATTTAGAGAATCATCTAGAAAGAGACTTTCATAAACATCTACAGAAACATCTTCTTTTAGCTTATCCTTGTTTATTTGGTATTTACCATATCCCCTATCTATGAACCAATCTAGGTATTCAAATAACAAAATTGGCATTTTACAATAGCTCCCTATTTGTTTTAAAGATGGTTCCTTCTTGTTTAGTCCTCTCAATTCAACATCTTCCATTTCAGATATTTCTAATTTTTTTGCCCAGAATGGCCCCAAAACCTGCTTTGAATATAGATGCATTAAGCTATTTAAATTCTTTGTATTATTATTTTTATTTAATATAAAATACTTTTCGTTTTCAATAATAATATATGCCTTACTATTATTTTTTAAAAATCCACCTTCGAAAAATATCCCTGATCCACTTATCATACCTATCACTAGTGCCCTAACTCTGATGGAATACTTCAGTAATTGCTCTGCAAGTTTTATCTCCCACCCCTTATCTTCTTCATATGCTTTTACTAAATTTAATGCTTCTTCTGTCAGTGAATAACCATTGTCCGTTTTTTCTATTAAATTGCACCCTGATATTACAAGTTTAGAGCTATTACCTTCTAAACCAAAAAGTCCATATACTTCATCGGCCCTAACAATTCTACCTTTTTCATCAGTTTTGTAGTTTAAATAGTCTCTAGCCACATCCACCTTAGTCTTGCTTTCTATATTTGTAGGAAGCTTTAATAAAATCTCTGGCCATCTTTCTATGCTTGAAGTATCTGTCCAAAATAAGTCAGTTGTCAAATGTATAATCATAGCAACCTCCTTAATTCTTCGATATAATCTTTTATCATTATTTTAAATTTTCTAGACCTATTTTTTATGATAATGCCTTCTGATGAATATAATCTTTCATCGAAGCTCTGATTCAAAATATACTCTCCATCCTTATAAATAAATTGTCTTTTATCTATTAATTTAAATATAATAGAATGTATATCTGGAGCCTTATTGGGAAATAAGTAAAAATGATTATTGTCACAAAATGATTTTATAAAGTCGTTGAAATCCCCTATTTTATTCTCTTTCCCTTTTTGATCATAGATATATATTTCTATAGTCTGCTCCATATAAGGATTCTTCATGTCTTTAGGACGTAAGGATAGAGCATTCAGGCCCTCTGCCTTATATTCAGAAATAAGCATACCTAAAACCACAGCAAAAGTTTCCCAAGGATGAGATAATATTTCTCTAATGTCTTCTTTTACTTCATAGTCGATATATATATATGGAGTTAGAGTATATAGATTTTTTGTCTTTAAGGGACTTAAGTTTATATTAGAACTAATTTTTCTCTCTTTCACCCATATTTCATTAGGAGTCTTTCCTATTTCAGTTACATTAGCATCTTCTATCTCTACAGCTAATTGCATAAAATTTAATTTATTTAAGACAGTGCGATAGTCTGGGTAGCCATTAAATACTGGTCTGTAGAAAGTTTTTATTTCATTATTTTCTTGCAATTGACTATCTTTAATTTCTAATATTCTATCTGCAAATTTAGGAATATAATCAATAAACTCATATAAAGCCTTTCCATCACCACTCTGCCCAATAGCATAGGCCTCATGGTAAAGTTTCCATAATAAATAGTCTAATAAGGGAGGATAATAACAAACTAGAGAAGAAATCAAATCATCCCTATTTACCTTCCCACTAAAATCAATCCATTTTCTAGTTATTACAGCTTTATCCCCTGTGCATTTAATAAAATCTAATTCTATTAAGTAAGAAGGTATATCTTGGCATTCGACCTCTCCATAATCATAAAGATGATCTAATTGTTTTATTAAATTTTTAACATCGACCATTATATCACCTACTCTCCAGTAAGGATTCGTTAAGTTTATCCATATTAAAGTTACCTTCTATTAAATCTTCTACATCTTGTTTAGCTTCTTGAATTATTTTTTTAGCTTCTAATAACTTTTTAAAATGCTCTTTAGTATTATCAGATATTTTATCCACTATCGATTTGTTGCTAATTATTGGTATACGCATTTTTTCAAAATCAGAATTTGCAACTCCGCTCATAATAGCACCACTTGAATACTTATCAATTTGTATATTAAATAATTCATTTAGAAAGATAGCATGTAAATATTCAGGAGTTAATATTTTTGAAGTAGATCTTAATACGACCAATCCTGTCGTGCAAATACAACCATCTAAATCAGCTGTTATAATCCCTACTTTTTTCGAACCACTTAACGTTGATATAATTACATCTCCTTCTTTCACCTTTAATTGTGCCCTATCTGGAGCGTCTTTTACATCCATTAACTGAGGGCTAATTAAATTATTTATAGATGATAAATCGATGTATCTTATTTCTTTAATATGATTTCTATTTATCCTTTCTTTAGAAATCTTAAAATGATTACCTATTTTATCTAATTTAAATAGTGCCTTATCATAATAATTATATCTGGGGTGATAAAAGTCTCCATCTATTCTTTCTTCTATATCTTCTTCTTTTATCCACTTGTTTTTTTGTTTTTCAGCATCTATTTTTATTTCTTCTAGCTTACTTAACTCCAGTTCATTCTCTAATATTTCCTTATTTTTTTCCCTTAATTTCTTCGCTTCCTCTCTTAATTCTTCTGCACTTTTAACCTTGTTTCCGATATATTCTTGTATTTCAAGAGAGGGTATTGGAATTAATAATTGTCTAATATTTTTATTAGTCAAGGAAGGTTGTACCCCTCCATAAGCATATCTTTTCATCTGTAATTGGCAATAATTTGTAGCCATGAATACAGTTAAATATTCGCTAGAAACAATATTGGCATCAACTTTTATTCTAGTAAGATTTTGCCCCATTGCAATTTTTGAAATTTTATCTGGTATCCTACAAACTCTTCCTATTGTTCCAACCCTTGTTATAATTATATCATCAGACTCCGCCTGAATCGCAGGTTGTTCTTGGTATATATATTCTTGTACACCAATCAAAGTATCTCTATCTAGCATCAAATCATTCACATTTTGAACCCTAATCAAAGGTACACCTATTCCTTCCGGTAAATACGATTCTGAAGGTATTCCTTGCCAACCTATAGGAGAATTCATTTTTAATATTACCTTGTCTAGTAATTCAACCCTCATGCCTGATTCATTTATTTGTTTTTCATTGTTTATATATTTACTATGATAAAAATGAGCATCCATTCTCTCGCTATCCATTTTTATTCCACTAAAATAGATTATACTAGGCTGTAAACTATTTATATAAATATCATCCATTCTTCCACCTCCTATTATAAATTCTCTGGCATCCCTTTTTTATAGGCTTCTACAATCTTTAATAAATCATTCCTATCATCACCTAGGTGAACTTCAGCATTATTCTTGACTTCAAATCCAACTTCATCTGCCACTGCCATAAATACAGGTCCTTGTTTTTCTCCAACATGTTCTTTCTTTTTAATATAGAGTAAGGATGTTTTTGCCCCTGCACCAGATAATTTAAAGGTTTCCTGAGGTAAACTTACCACTGCCTTTAATAATGCCTTACCTCCTTCAAATTCTCCTGTAACAGAGTTTTTCTTTCCCATAATATACTCTCTTACATATTGGTCTCCTGAATTGGATAGAATTCCATCTGGTACTACCATCATCATAAGGCCACCTGGCTTTAATAATTGCAAACATCTGTCAATGAATAATACTGCTGGGTCTATTGAATTTACCTGACTCCACTTTCCTTTGCTATTTGGTTTAGACCCTAATGATAGACCATCTGGTCTCATCCTACTACTTCCATCTTCGTCAATATCACTTGAATATAGCTCAATTAATTGTTTACCATCCTTATCTTTTTGGGTAACACCACCCTTTTTAAAAGGAGGATTGGTTATGATGGCATCAAATGTCTCTGCTTTTAGGCTAGGTGTATTTAGAGAGTTTAAAGTTTGGAAAATAGGAGCCTTTAAGGCACCATGTAAAGCCATGTTAAGCCTTGCTTTTAGGACCATACCTGAACTTCTATCAGCTCCAACAAAGCAATGATCTAACATTTTATCAAAGAGTGCCTTGTGTTGCTCTTTATTGCCTGATAATTCGTATAACATATAATTTTTTATTTCCTCTAATGCTTTGATTAAAAAACCTGCTGAACCAGAGCAGGGGTCTAGAATCCTCAAGGTTGGAATCCCTGTTTTAGGATCTGTAGCAATAATCTTAGCTGCACCCTTGTCTGTTAAATCATGCATGACCATTTCTACAGCTGCCTCAGTAACTTGTCTAGGGGTGAGATATATTCCCATACCACCTTTATTTTCATATTTCCCTCTTAACAAAACATCAAATACTCTTCCCAATACATCACCAGTTAAATCAAGTAAAGTAGCAGGTCTTTCCACACCATTGTCTTCTATGTTTCCAAGATCTTGTAATGCCTTCATTACAGTTTCATATATATTAGGATTTTGTAATTTTAAGTAATCGTCTTTAGAAAAGATTGTAATTTTTTCTCCCTCGTCATTTACTGCAATATAATCCTCATGATTTTTTATTTCTTTAAAAGCCTCTCTTATAGCTTCTATAGACTGTTTTTTATCTTCTGATTTTTCTAAGTTGTTATAGTCGAAAATTTCACTATACTTTTTACCGGCTAAATTACCTTCTTTTAAAATATAATCCCTATTATTTAAGCGAAACTCTTCCATAAATATAAGTTTGCAAAACTCATCTATGGCATCATTTGAGTTGTTTACATTATCGCCTGAAGCATATATTTGCTCATGTATATCGTTAAATCTACGCTGAAGTTCACTATACATTCTAGCGGACCAAAGATCCTTTTTTGTGTATTCTCTTTTTTTCGTAAACATTTTGTCTATTTTTACTGATTGTGGTATCTCTGATATACTTTTCATATCTTCCACATTTAGATATACATTGCTTACTCCATTAGTTATCCATGCATAAGCTGGAAATGGGCTCAATTCCATTGCCTCATAGTTAATCTCAGTTACTAAATCCGGGCTTAATTCAATACTATCCTCTATCTTTTTTGTATATACATAAACAGAGTTTCCCCCTGCTATAAAACTAGTTTCATCCAATTCCTTAATTTCTTTATATCCTAATTCATTTAGCCTTGCTTTTAATTGTTCCATTAATAGCCCTCCTTAATATTTTTAAATTTTACTTTGATTTTTATTTTCTTGAAATTATAACTCCATTAGGAGTATAATAGTTTTCGCTTTTCTCTACTATATTCAAAAGTTCTGACTTGCCTATGGTAAATGGAATTTCTTCCATAATCTTGCTAATAGGTATTTTAGGTTTTTGAGCAAATAGTTCATCTAGTACTTTAATAACTTTATGTTCTAAATCACTATTCCCTACTGAAAACATACCATCCCTTTCTGATATATTTTTATCCATTTCTAAGAATAAACTTACTTGTGATTTATTCCAATCAATTCCCACTTCATTAATTCGACTGTGCACCTCGTCTAAGGTCTTTGGCGTCTTTAATTGCTCATATATTTTACTAATCATCCCCTAACCCTCCTTCCTTTAATCTTTATTTTTGAAGTAATTCTATATATCTTCTCATGCTTTTAGAAATCTGTTCTTCAGCTTCTTCAGGCAACCTTGGTATAGATATTTTTTCAAATACATTTCTACTTAAAATTCTATAATATAGTCCTACAGCACCTACTTCAATCTGCTTTAAAATAATAGGTTGCTTAAATAAAAACAATAAATAATATGGATCTATTCCCTCTGGTTTAATATTATAAAAAGCATCGCTAGCCATCATATCTTTATGCTTATCAGTTATAATAGTTGTAGCATGATTATCTGTTCCAGTAGCACTACCTGACTTTGCAGTAATTAGTTCATTTTCCTTTAAGATATAACGTATTCTGCTACTTAAGTTTTTATATAAATCTATTTCATTGCTTGTTATTACCGATAAATCCGAATCTACATTTGATATATTAATATATTTAACTTCTGTATCATCATTCATATGAGGTTTAATTGATTTTTTTATTTCTACAATTTCTCCTATTGCTTGCCAATATAAATCTTGTCGATCTTTATTAATTATTTCATACAAAGCACTTTTTAGAAAAGTGTAATACTGAGGGTCTAGCCTTTCAATTTGTAATTTATCTGATTCTAAAAAACACATTTTGGGGATTTCAAATATCCAATCTTCTTGAGCGAAATACTCACTAAATATTTCAATAGCACTATTATATAATTTATTAGCTTCTTTTTTTTCTTTGATAATTCCTATATTATCAGATATCATCTCATTGTAATTTAAAGGCACTTCAAGTTCTTTTATATCATTTATACTTATACGATTGAGGGTGCCAACTTTAAGCGACTCAAGGGCATATTGTCCTGATGGACTGTTCAAGTATGCTACTAAGCCTTCAGCTGTTGAAGGTTGTTTTAGCCTTATCCGAATAATATCTGAGGATATAACATAATCTTCATATAAAGATGATACTCTAACAATATTTCCTGATTTTCCAACAGCAGTAATCAAAATATCATTTTCTTTTATATAATCTTTTTCTTTAATTCCATCTATCGAAATACTTTTAACCGATTTTGTATATATGGTTCCATCTTTGAAATCTCCGACATTAATAATTTTTATCCCAGATTCTAAATATTCTCTTTTTGCTCTTGTGCCATCTGTTATTTCCTTCGAGATATGGGATAGTTTAACCATATTTACCTTATCTAGAGAACTTAAGCTTTTAAAATAGTTTACAGTATATCGATAACTTATATTTCTTTCGCTTATATATTTAGGTTGAATGAAACAAGAATGCATCTCAGCCCTCCCTCCATTGCATAATTTCTCCTTATGATACTATTTGTTTAATTATATTATATTGCATAATTTCTCTTTTGTAAATAGATTTGTTAAAGAAAAAAAGAGCAGGCCGAAGCCTGCCCATATCCAGTCTTGCTAATGCTATTATACTTATATTTCCCTATCCTTCTTCTTATCCCCCAGCTTGTCTTGTAGCTTATCACCACTATACTTTGCCACCTTATCTTTCAATTTATTGAGTTTTTCAATAGTAGACTCTTTTTTACTGTCATTTTTATCTTTTACAGGATTTATTTTTCCTAGATTTTTCTCTTTACTACCCTCTGATATATTTTGCTTGCTAGCTTCAGCCCAGCCTATAAAATCAATATCATGGAAAGATTTCTCTAGTGGGTAAGCTTCTCCAAAGTCATAATCTATATCATACATAGCATTGGATAAGTCTGTATAGGCTTCTACAAATCCATCTATTTTGTTAAAAAGCTCTTTTTCCTTACTTGGTATTTGGGTTGATTCTATACTCTTTTCTCTATCCCTTGTAACGTCATAATCTAGGTCATATATAAGTTCATCAAAGTAGTTGTTAATAAGATTTACTCCATCATTTTGCATAAATTTTTCATATAGCTCATCCAATAGTTTTGGATCTTCTATACCATTTTCTATGGTAATCAGGGCCTTAACAAATCCTTCATAGTCTTCATCTATCATTTTATTGATTTCGTCAATTATTGAGCCTTCTTTCTTATGGAAATTATTCTCCAAGTAATTATCATTAGCTTCCTTAACAAGGGATGCACCTTCTATCTTGTCTTGGTAGT
>CAZMBD010000028.1:0-22318 GCA_964564325.1 uncultured Clostridiaceae bacterium | reverse complement strand
GGTGGCAAAGGGACGTTTTGATTGCCACCTTTTTTCTGCATTTATACCATCTATTCTCTTTTTAGAATTCTCATAAAGAGAGTATCAGTATATTCTCTATTAAAAATTTAAGATAGAGAAAAACAAAGATAAATATCTGGAATATAATAAAAGAATACGGTATACTGATAATGAATTAGAAAATTTAATTATCTTAAAGGAGTGATAATTTGCTCAATCAATACAAAACCAATTTAGATTATATAGTTGAAATAATATCTATGATACTAATCATTGGAGGTATAGCATTAGGAATACAGTTAAATTATTTGTTCTTTTTAGTTCCAGTCCTAACTTTAGTTTTTATACTATTTTATCAAAATAAAAAAAGAGAAAAGCTAATTAAATTGCAAAAAGAAATAATTAAAAACCAATGGGGCAAAGGATCAAAGGTAAAGGCTGGATTTGAATATAGGGATTTTTTGCATAAGTTTTTATTAAAAGATGAGAAAATAGATTTTATTATAGATGATATAACTTGGCAGGATTTAAATATGGATACTGTACTTTATAATATTGACCACACTATGAGTTTACCTGGAATTCAATATTTGTACTATATATTAAGGCGACCATATTTTAAAGAGGATGTTTTAAAGAAAAGAAAAAACACAATTAATTCATTAAAAGAAAACAAAGAAATTTCTCAAGAAATCCAATTCCCACTTTTTTTATTAGGAAAAGATGAAGAAACAAGAATATTTGAATATTTTAAAGAAGGAGTAAAGGTAGATACTAGCCCGTTAATTTTATATAAATTATTATCATATTTACCTATACTGCCTTTAGCATTATTATTTTATGATATTAAAATAGGTATAGGCATATTTATTTTTATAAGTATGATAAATGCTACGATTTATAATAGAAATAAACATAAAATAGCTGAGGAAGTAGAAATTTTCAAATATTTAGGTAGCCTTATTGATTGTGCAGAAAATATTTTTAAAATAAATATGGATAATTTAGAATTTGATAAAGAGGAATTAGAAAATTTATTAGAGAAGGTTAAAAAAATTAAGAAAAATATTTCTAAAATAAATTATAGCGAAGAATCTAGAGATGAAATTCAAATTTTAATAGCTTATTATAATATGATTGCATTAAAGGAACCTAAGGTATTTTATAAAACTGTAAAGCAATTAAACGAACATAAAAAAGATCTTTTTAAAATATATATGATAATTGGGGAAATAGATGCATATATTTCCATAGCATCCTATATATCTGGATTAGATTATTATACTGAACCTAGTTTAAAAACAGAAGATATAAAATTTCATCTTAAAGTGGAAGAACTATATCATCCATTATTGGAAGAACCTGTTCCTTATACATTTGAGTTTAATAATAAAGGGGCACTAATTACAGGTTCAAATGCCTCAGGTAAATCTACTTTTTTAAGGACCATAGGAATTAATGCAATTTTTTCTCAGACTCTTTATATAGTTTTAGCTAAAGATTATAGCTCATCTTATTTTAGACTATTTACATCCATTGGCACCACAGATAGTATTGTAGATGGAGATAGCTATTTTATGGCTGAAGCTAAGGCTTTAAAAAGAATTATAGATTCTCTTAATCCTAATGAACCAATATTATGTATTTTAGATGAAATCTTTAGAGGCACTAATACTGCAGAACGTATTAGTGCTGCTACAGTATCCTTAAATTATATGGCTAATAAGAATACCTGTGTTGTAGCAGCAACTCACGATTTGGAATTGACTACTTTAGTAAATGATAAATACAACAATTACCATTTTAAAGAAATTATTAAAGATAAGGATATGATATTTGATTATATCCTGAGAGAAGGCCCCTGTAATAGTAGAAATGCCATAGCGATTTTAGAGTATTTAGATTATCCTAAAGAAATATATGAAAAAGCTATGATTCAGGCAGATGTTCAATATATACAATAGAATTATTTTAAAAACTAAAGGAGGAGAAGGCATGAAAGTATTAGTTACGGGTTTCGAACCTTTTGGTAAAGAAACTATAAACCCAAGTTTAGAAGTAATTAAAAAATTAGATGATGAAATAATGGACTCCCAAATAATTAAATTGAAATTGCCAACTGTATTTGGGAAATCTATAGATATATTGGAGAATGCCTTAGAAAAAGAAAAACCCGACATAGTGCTTTGCATAGGACAAGCTGGAGGGAGAGATAAAATAACTATAGAGAGAGTTGCAATAAATATCTCTGATGCTAGAATACCAGATAATGAAGGAAATGAACCTATAGATGAAGTAATATTTGAAGATGGAGATACAGCATACTTTTCAAATCTTCCTATTAAAAAAATGGTAGAAGAAATGAAAACAAATAATGTTCCAGCAGCAATTTCCAATACTGCAGGTACTTATGTATGTAATCACATAATGTATGGGCTTTTATATAATATAGATAAAAAATATCCCAATATAAAAGGTGGATTTATTCATATTCCTTATATTCCAGAACAAGTTATAGAAAAGGCAAATGCTCCAAGTATGTCATTGGATAATATTGTTAAGGGAATTAGTATAGCTATAGAAACTGCAATATCATAAATAATCCTTAAATTACCTTGTATTAAAATACGAATTAGGCAAAAAATAGATATAGGGTGATTTAAATGGGAGATAAAAATAAAAAAGATAAAAACTATGAAAATTTTTTCAATCAAATGAATTATGAAATAGCTGCTGAACATGGAATAGTAAACAATGAGGAAATGAAAGATAATAAAAAACTTAAAAATTTGAGTAAGTTTAAGAAAAATAAAAAATAAAAATTAGGGGAATTTCTAAAAAAGGAATATCCCCTAATTTTATACTCAAAAAAGGTGGCGAACAAAACGTCCCCTTGTCACCACCTTATTATGCTAAAGATATAGCATATTTTCTATTTAAATTAGAATACTTGATTTGTTCTATAAGGCTAAATTTATTTATTTCAGCTTCACCTAATTTATGTTCCACTATTTCTTCAATGGAGATAGGCTTGAAATCATTATGATCTACTGCTACATTAAAATATTTATCTTTTTTATATTTTGAAGGCAGTAGTTTCCTATGATGATGTCCATGAATATTTATAGCACCATCTGGAACTTTTCTCATTGGTTTATGAGTTAATATAAAATGATAACCATCTAATGAAAATTCCATTTTATTATAGATTTTAAAATCTTTAGAATTCATTAGTTTCTTATATCTAAATTTAAAATCATGATTGCCCTTTATTAATATTTTTTCTCCTTTTAGGTTTGACAATAGATATTTACAAAACAGTTTATTTCCAGCAAAAAAATCTCCCACTATTACGACTAAATCTTCATCTTTTATCCTACTATTCCAATTATCTATTAAGGCTTTGTTCATTTCTTTTATGTTTTTAAATGGCCTTTTTGAAAACCATACTGCAAACCAATGGCCAAAATGAGTATCAGATATAAAATATATGTCTCGCATGAGAAACCTCCTTATTTCATTATAGTCAAAAGTAATTATAAACTAAATGAGAATGGTTTTCAAGACCTTTTTTAAAATTTAAAGTATATTTTAAAAATTCAAGATTATAGTATACAATAGATACTATAAGAATTAAGACTCAAGTTTTCTATTGTTATAATCACTATTTGGTTTATATCATTAAGTTCGACAAGTTCTAGATTATTTACAAAATCAGAATAGAAGGAAGGGGTAAAAATGTACAGTCCTACCTATGGCAAGATTTCTAATGAAAAAATGATAGATATAATTAAAGACTTTATAAAAAAATCACCAGAAAGTATATATAATATTTCCGTAGGGACAGATAGTCAAAACTTTAAATGTACAAAAATTGTAGTTGTTGTAGCTATACACAGAGTAGGCAATGGTGGTATATTTTTCTATGACATTAAAAGAGTTAAAAAAATAAATAATATAAGTCAAAAATTATTTTATGAAACAAGTATTAGTTTAGATATAGCAACTCAACTTTCTAAAATATTAGAAAAGGAAAAAATAAACTTTGAAATAAGTATTCATGTGGATGCTGGGAAAAATGGCCAAACATCTAAATTAATACCTGAAATAGTAGGGTGGATAAAGGCCTGTGGATTTGGCTGTGAAACTAAACCAAATTCTTATGCTGCATCTTCTATTGCAGATAAATATACAAAAACTCCATAACTGAAAGTATTGAAATTGTAATGATTAAGGCCTTGTTAGATTAGTTAAATAGGTATATGATAAATATATAGAAGAAAATAATAAAAAAATTTAATAAAAAAGAGAATTTTAGGAATTAATGTAGAAATTTTATATTATAGGACTAGTTTTATTGTGGAGGGGAAAAGATCGATGAATTTTAATATAGTCAAGTGCATATCTACTATAGGTGAATTTTTACCTAGAGAGTTTAAAAACTTAAATATTGGAGTAGAAATACAAGATTTTACAGAACCAAATTTAAAAGATAATGAAATAGAAAATTTAGTATGTGAATATAAAAAGTTATTACAAGATTTTCCCCATACAAAATCCCTTCATGGACCTTTTTTAGATTTAAAGCCAGCCAGTCCAGATAAAGATATAAGAAAAATAAGTTATGAAAAATATTTTAGAACAATAAAGATAGCAACGGAATTAGATTTAGATTATATAATATTTCATAGTCAAATAAATCCTTATCTTGATGAACCCTTTATCAAATCATTAAATAACAATCAAAACAAGGACTTTTGGCATAATATATTGGGTAATGCAGAAGACTTTAAAGGGAAAATTCTACTCGAGAATATTTTTGAAGATGAACCATTAATTTTAAAAGAACTTATAGAAACTATAAATTTGCCTAATGTAAAGATATGTTTAGATATAGGTCATGCAAAACTACGGACAAATAGACCCTTAGAAAAATGGGTAAAAGAATTAAATGAACATATAGAATACATTCATTTTCATTGGAATGAAGGATTATATGATGAACATAATAGTCCCGGTGAAGAAGATATTAAATATTTAAAGAAATTATTATTAAAATATAATCTAAATCCCATAATAGCCTTAGAATATAGAGTAGATAATCTTGAAAAAGAAATTAATCGATTTAATTTATAAGTTTTTAAAAAATTTAAGAAAAAAAAGAGGATTTTAAAAATAAATGTAGAAGATTGTATATAAACTTTGATTTTTCAACTTTAAGGGGAGGAATTAAATTGAAAAGTGTTTTAGTTATTCTGTCATTATTATTACTATTGTTTATTGTAGAATATCCAAAGATTTTTATACCTTTAGTAATACTAACAAGTGTTATATTGTTTATTATGGCTAAAAAAGCTAATGATAGGATACTAAAAGAGGAACAAATTATTTCTCAATCCATAGATAAATCTTCAAAAATATATAATAAGATTAAATCTCAAATAGATATTCCCAGTGAAACTCGTATAGTACATTATAAAGGTGGAGATGTAAATATTTTAGAGGGTAATCTTCAAGTATGGCTTAGAGATGGTATACTCTACTTTTTCCCATTTATTCCAGTTATAGATGAGCCATTAGATATTGAAGATAAAGTATATTTATTTAAGATTAATATAAGAGATATTACTTATTTTTTTAGCAATATGGGCAAGGAAACTATCCTAAAATATTCAAATAAAGGTGAAGATTGTTCCATGGTATTTTTAGGTAGAGATTATTTAATTTTTAAGGAAATACTTCCAAACAAGGTATATAAATTATCAAAAACTGAAGAAAGGACTAAGGAACTTGTAAGTAATGATAGGTAATTTTGATATAAATTAAAAAGGGGAAAGGAGGAGGGAGACTTTGATTTTAACTGTAGATTTAAATCCAATTATAAATAGAGGATATTTTATACAAGATTTTGAAATTGGAAAATCTTATACAACCTATGATATTCAATATAGGCCTGGGGGAAGTGCTTTGGATATAGGATTGATTGCAAAATCCTTTAATGAACCTGTAAAGATCACTGGATTTGTAGGAGGGAGAAATGGAGATTATATAATTGAAGTTTTAGACAATATGGATATAGATCATAGTTTCGTACCCATAAGTGAGGAAACTAGGACTTCTACTAGAATAGTATCTGATTATGGGATTGAAACGGAAATTATAGAAAGATCTCCATCCTTGTCTAATGAAGAAATATTAGAATTTTATAAATTATATAGGGAATTAATACGGGATGCAAAAATAATATGTTGTTCTGGGTCCTTGCCAAGCGGAATACCTGAAGATATATATAGGGATTTAATTTTAATGGCAAAAGAAGAAAACAAAAAGGTTTTTCTTGATACTTCTGGTGAGGCTTTAAAATATGGGATAAAAGCATCTCCTTTTTTAATTAAACCTAATAGGGATGAATTAGAAGAATATGTGGGATTTATATTGACAAATGAAAATGAAATAATAAAGGCTGCAAATTATATAATGGAAAATGGAGTAAAAATGGTGATAGTATCTTTGGGAAAGGCTGGCGCTATAGTTGTGTATAATGGCTATTCTTACAAGATAAATGTACCTAGCGTCAAAGTGGTAAATTCTAATGGCGCTGGCTCTGCTATGATGGCTGGTTTAGCTGTGTCTATGATTAGGGATTATGATTTCGAATATATGCTAAAGATTGCTGCTGCTTGTGGTACTGCTAATGTTATGGAAAAGAATTCAGGGGAAATTGATATGGCAAATATGAAAAGTATAATGAATGAAATAGAAATAGAAAAAAGATTGATTTGGTAATTTTTTTACTTTAATTAATTTTAAATAGGTATATAATAATAAAAGGAAAACAATATTAATTTTATGAGGAGTGTTAGAATGATTAAAAGAATTAGAACTAATTTAGATGTTGTAGAAGCTATGTTATACTATTGGCAAGCAACTAGTGAAAAACAAAAGGTAGGAGAGCCATACATATTAAGTATTGCAGATTTTCCTGAAATGGAATACTTTTATGGTGAAGATTTTGACAAGGAATCTGTAAGAAAAGTTCTAAGTGCTATTTCTAATAGGGAAATGCTAAATAGTGAAAGTAAAAAAGATAGGAAGTATTGGAATAACAATATGTGGATGTTGGAAGACTTAGAATTTACAAATATGATGGTGCAACCATTAAAAACACTTAATTTAAACGATTATGTAGATAAATTAAATAGTATAAATGCTGATACTGAATATGATGAAATAGAAGTAATTTTTGTTCCTGGTCATATGGATGAATATCTAATTAATGATAATAAACTTGTAATTAATTTCTTTAGAGTTATGCCAGATTTATATGAAGAAAACAAGGTAACTATAGCAGGTAAAGAATTACATGATTATATTGAAGAAAAGTTAGTAGAATTAATTAGTAAGTAATATCAGTGCCTGGCACTAACATATTAACTTATTTATATAGTTAGTATATTAGTGCCAGTTTTAAATATTTATCTAAAATACTGGTCCTAATGTATTCCATGGGCTTAAAATTATTGGTTCTTGTTCATAAGCTTCTATTATTTCTTTAGTTGCATATTTTTTATTAATAGCTACTCTTAAAACGTATTCATCAAACCATTCATCACTCATAATATAAAAACCGTTATTTCCTGCATTTTCTCCCCAACTGTTTTGAACTTTCCATCTATTAGGTTTGTCATCTACAAGATTAACTCCTGTAAAAGTCATTACATGTGCTGAACCACTGGCCCTGTACATAAGTCTCTCAGATTTATCCATAGTGAATTTTGTGTTTAAAACAGTTTCATAATTAAATAAATTCATATCCATTATTCCAAATTCTCTGTGAGACATTTTTCCTACATCACAACCAAAAGAAACTTGTTCTCCACCTTTAATTTGAGTTATAGCCAATTCTTTTAGTGTATTTATATCTACATTCAAATATTTAATTGATTCATCATCGACTACATTTCCATGATATTTTATAGAATAAGTTTTTCCAAAAGGTTTATCATCAGTTGGATAATTCACTAATATTATATAGTCTTTTGGTTTTACTTTTGAATATTTATTATAAAAATCTAAAGGGCTTATATTTTTATCTCTATGAAAATTATTATTAACATCCCTATATTCGAAATCAAAAGTCTTTGGTGGTTCTCCAAGAAAATGGCATAATATATTGTAAACATCTATCAACATATTTTCTTTTTCATCTCTTATATCATCAATAGATTTTTCATCTCTATACATTTCTCTTAGTACTTTAGCATATTGTCTCATTTTTACGTTCAATATTTGATTAAGTGTTTTTGAATCTTCTGAAGCCTTAGAATCAGGCATTACATATTTAGGAACTACTCCGTATTTTTCAACTAATTTCGCAAAAAGTCCCCATCTTCCACCTTCGTGTATAGGAGAACTTAGTAATCCAATTACTTCGTGATCGTCTAGATCTTTGTCAATAGTACTAATAATATTTTCTAAAAACAAATTAGATTTTTCTAGTTTGTCCCAGAAAAATATATAGTCTTGAGAAAGCTCAAAATCTTTTTCTTTCATTTGTAAGCTATTAGAAATACTATATCGTACACAATTTAAGGCTCCAAATATCCAGCATCTTCCGGTTTTCATTTGATTTGTAACTTTCCCTACATCTATTTCTTCTGAAAAATGGTAATGCATATTTGCAATGGCCTCATGATTTAATGCTACATCTACAAGACCATTTCTTATTACAGCATCAGAATATACCTTATTATTTATATCTGAGTTATAATACTTCGAGCATTTTTCAATAAGATTGTTTGTTATTGATTTTTTATTCATAGAATATACCTCCTGTATTTTGACAGATACTAATTTATTGTCTATATTCTTAATTATATAAATGTTTTCATATGAAGACAAGGCAAACAAAATTTCTTTTTATCTTAATAATAGTAGTTTTTAGCGAAAAATATACTATAATATTATTAGATGATATATTATGGAGGAATTATAAAAATGACATGTGAAATAGAATTAATAAGAAATAATGAATTTTCAACAAGTGAATGGTCAGGTGGTACTACGACAGAAATTGCTATATATCCAAAGAATTCATTATATAGGGAAAGAAATTTTATTTGGCGTCTTAGTTCAGCTAAAGTTGAAACAGAAGAATCAACTTTTACTTTACTTCCAGGTATCAATAGAATTATTATGATACTTGAAGGGAAGCTTAAATTGGAACATATTGGACATCATAAATGCACATTAGGACCTTTCGAGCAAGATAGCTTTAGTGGCAGCTGGGAAACGAAAAGTTATGGAAAAGTAACGGATTTTAATTTAATGATGAATGAAAAATGTAATGGTGAATTAGAACCAATTTTTATTAAAAAAGGTGAAGAGAAAAAATTTACTTTAAAGGCAAATGAAGAATATGAAAAAAGCACTCAAGCCATTTATTGTGTATTTGGGGAAGTAAAGATTCATGCTTCAAATGATAAAATATTAACTTTATATGAAGGAGATGTAACTCTACTAACTGTAAGCAATTCAGCACAATTAGATTTTGCAGTTTATAATGACATTAGTAATGTATCTAAATTAGTTAAAGCTAATATTATTTATTAGAAGAAGAGTAAATTTTCTTAATAGCTAAAAATGCTGAAATGTCAAGTGGTAATACAGTGGATGTATCTGAAGGAATAAATGAAATGACAATAGGAGCAGAACAGATAGCATTTACTGCAGAAAGTCAAGCTGAATTAGCGGAAAACCTTAATAGTGCGGTAGCAAGGTTTAAGTTATAATAAGTGTGAATATTTGTTTAGGTCAGGTTATTAAATAATCTGGCCTTTTTTTGCTATATAATATATTTTTATGTTTACAAAATTCAAATTAAGTCTATGATATAATTAATATTAATTATTCTATATTAGGGGTGTATTATGTTAAATATAAATGAGGATATATTATTAAATAGAGTTAGAAATTATTCTACCTATATCAAAGGCAAAAGATACTATAGTGAAGGCAGAGTAGTTGAAATAAGATCTAATTTTGAGAAGGATTATTTTGAAAGCATTGTTAGGGGAAGTTCAGATTATCAAGTTTCTATAAGATTTGATGATAAAGGAGAGATAATATTTTCAAATTGTACATGCCCTGCTTATGAAAAATATACAGGGGATTGCAAACATATAGTTGCTACTCTTCAATGTATTAGGAATTTGGATTTAGCAGGAAAATTACGAAAAAAGGATGAGGGGGAAGGCGTATTAAATATAATAGATTTTTATAGACAAAGCTATGAAGAAGAAAAGAAATTATTAGATTTGGAGTTTAATTATGAATTTGATTTAAACCAATATTATGGCATAGAAGGATCGTCATATTTAAATCTAAGAATAGGAGAAGATAGGCTATATGTAGTAAAAAGCATGAAAAAGTTTTTAGAAGCTTTAAATGAAGGACAAGATATAGAATTTGGGAAACATTTTACTTTCTCTTCTTATAAGCATAAATTTAGAGATGAGGACAAGGAAATTATTGATTTCTTAATGCTTTTATATGAAAATAACGAAATAAATAATACTGGATATAATGCGTACAATTCAAGAAGTATATTTAAAGCTAAAAATCTTTTGCTTACACCTTTTGCACTTAAAAAGTTTTTTAGCCTTATGAAAGGTAGAAGTTTTAATGCTAGGATTATGGATAAAAATTATAACGATATAGAAATAATAGAGGAAGAAATACCTTTGGATATGAATATTCAGGGAAATGGAAAAGATTTAATGATTATGCTTAATGCTGAAGATTATTTAATTCCTCTTACTTCTGATGGAGAATATTTCTTTGGTTACAATAAAATATATAGATTACCTAAAAATCAAAGTAAAAAGCTATTACCCCTTTATAATGAAATAATTGCTAAAGGAAATGGAGTTTTAAAAGTCCCAGATAAATATAAAGAGTCTTTTATATCAGAAGTTCTTCCTAATGTAAAGAATGTGGTCAATTTAAATATAGATGAAAAGGTAGAAGAAGCAATATATAATCCAGAACTTAGAACTGAGATTTACCTTGATAGACAAGGCGATATTGTTACGGGAAAAGTTGATTTTGTATATGAAGATATAATTGTAAATCCTTTTAGTTCTAAAGAAAATAATTCAGAGAATGAAAAGAGAATATTATTAAGGGATATTGAAAAAGAAAGGTATATTCTTAGACTTTTGGAGGAAAGCGAATTTAAGGTTAGAGATGGGGCAATATTTATGGAGGAAGAAGAAAAAATATTTGACTTCATATATAATATTATCCCTAGACTTCAAGAACATTGTGATATATATTATTCGGAAAACTTTAAGAATTTAAAACTTAGGGATTCTTCTTATTTATCAGGGGGTATAAGGCTTAGCGATACTTTAGATATGTTAGAGTTTGATTTTGAAATAGATGGAATAGACAAGGGAGAGTTAGATAAAGTATTTAAAGCATTGAAGGAGAAGAAAAAATATTATAGATTAAAGGATGGTTCTTTTTTGCCTCTTGATAATACGGAATTAGAAAATATGGGAAATATGATAGAATACCTTAATATAAGTAAAGCAGATTTTGAAAAAGATATTATATCTATACCTAAGTTTAGGACTATGTATTTAGATAAATATTTAAAAGAAAAAAGATTAGATTTTATAAGGAAAAATGTAAATTTTAAAAAACTTGTTAGAGATATAAATGAACCAGAGGATATAAAATATGAAATTCCTGTGGAAGTGGAAGGAATACTTAGGGATTATCAAAAATTTGGATTTAAGTGGCTTAAAACTTTATCTAGATATGGTTTTGGTGGTATATTAGCTGACGATATGGGATTAGGGAAGACTTTGCAAGTTATTGCGTTTTTATTGTCGGAGAAAAAAGAGAAAGGCACAGTTCCTTCTATTGTAATTGTACCTACTTCATTAGTATATAATTGGGAAGCAGAGGTAGAAAAATTTGCAGTTGATCTTAAAGTTTTAGTAGTTGCAGGTAGCAAAGAAGAAAGAAAAAGACTTATGGAAGATATGGCTGATTATGACATAATTATAACATCTTATCCACTTATTAGAAGAGATATAGAATTATATCAAGATTTCAATTTTAGATATTGCATATTAGATGAAGCACAGCATATAAAAAATCATAACTCTTTAAATGCAAAATCTGTTAAAAGCATAAAAGCTAGTAATTATTTTGCTTTAACTGGTACGCCTATGGAAAATTCGTTGATAGAATTATGGTCTATTTTTGATTTTTTAATGCCAGGTTATTTGTTATCAAATAGGAAATTTACGGAGAGATATGAAAAGCCTATTTTTAGAGAACAAGATAGCGAGGCTCTTAAAGATTTAAATGATCATATAAAACCTTTTATTTTGAGAAGGGTTAAAAAAGATGTATTAAAAGAATTGCCTGATAAGATAGAACAAAAAATAGTGGTAGATATGACAAAAGAACAAAAAAAGATATATCTTGCTTATCTAAAAGCTATTAAAGGAGAGATAGAAGAGGAAATAAGTCATAAGGGATTTAATAAATCTCATATAAAGATTTTAGCTGGACTTACAAGACTAAGACAGATATGCTGCCATCCAGGAATGTTCATTGAAGATTATACAGGAGAAAGTGGCAAATTAGACTCTCTTAAAGAAATATTAAAAGATGCTATAGAAGGAGGACATAGAATACTTCTCTTTTCTCAATTTACTAGTATGTTAAATATTATAAGAAATATGCTTGAGGACAATGATATACAATATATGTATCTTGATGGTTCTACAGATATTAAGGAAAGAGGAAAATTAGTAAAGGATTTCAACAAAGGGGTAGGAGATGTATTTTTAATTTCTTTAAAAGCAGGTGGAACAGGATTGAATTTAACAGGTGCAGATATGGTTATACATTTTGACCCATGGTGGAATCCAGCAGTAGAAGATCAAGCAACAGATAGAGCTCACAGAATAGGTCAAGAAAACAAGGTTCAAGTTATTAAACTTATAACCAAAGGAACAATTGAGGAAAAAATATTTCAGCTTCAAGAAAAGAAAAAAGAAATGATAGACAGGGTAATAACAGAAGAGGAAACTTTGGTGTCTAAATTAAGTGAAGAAGAGATCTTATCTTTGTTTGAAATGTAAAAAGTTTAGAAAAACTATGTTTTAAATCTCAATATTATTTTATTGGGATTTGAGGTATAGTTTTTTCTTGACACAAAATAGAAAAAACTATATAATTAATACACACCCCTGTGGGGGTATAGAGGGAGGCGAGAACAATGAAAATAGATAAAAAATATGATGTAACAGGTATGACCTGTGCAGCATGTTCAGCAGCTGTAGAGCGTAGTGTAAAGAAGGTTTCAGGTGTAGAATCTGTAAATGTAAATTTATTGACTAATAGTATGCGTGTCAAATACGATGAAAAACAAGTTTCAGATAGAGATATAATAAAAGCAGTAACAGATGCTGGATATGGAATAAAACAAAATGCTAAAATAAAATCATCTGAAAATCAAATAGATAAAGAAATAGACGGCATGAAATTACGTTTAAAGGTTTCAGTTTTATTTATGATACCTTTGATGTATGTATCTATGGGTCATATGTTTGATTGGCCTTTACCATCTTTTTTGTCTGGAATAGAGAATGCAGTTTCTTTTGCATTTGTTCAGTTTTTATTGGCATTGCCGATTATTTTTGTAAATCGTAAATTTTATATAATAGGATTTAGAACTTTGTTTAAGGGCCACCCAAATATGGATTCTTTAATAGCAATAGGCTCTGGGGCAGCTTTGTTCTATGGAATATTCGCTATTTTTAGAATGAGTTATGGTTTGGGTGCTGGTGATTTGGAATTGGTTCGAAAATATTATCATGATTTATATTTTGAATCATCAGCTATGATTCTTACTTTAATTACAGTAGGAAAATTTCTAGAGACACGTTCTAAAGGGAAAACGTCAGAAGCTATTAGAAAACTAATGGATTTAGCACCAAAGACTGCTATAGTTGAAAGAAATGGTATAGAAGAAGAGGTACCAGTGGAATTAGTTGAAATAGGAGATGTTTTGGTAATAAAGCCAGGTGCTTCACTTCCAGTAGATGGCGTAATAATAGAAGGGCAGTCTGCTGTAGATGAATCTGCATTAACTGGTGAAAGTATACCTGTAGAAAAACAGATTGGAGATCGTGTGAGTGCAGCAACTATAAATCAATCAGGATTTTTTAAATTTAGAGCTACACAGATAGGGGAAGATACAACCCTTGCAAAGATAATAGCATTAGTAGAGGACGCAAATGCTACTAAAGCACCTATTGCAAAGTTAGCAGATAAAATCAGTGCTGTATTTGTTCCAGTGGTAATGAGCATTGCATTGATTGCTACATTAGGCTGGTTATTTGCAGGACATAGTTTTGAATTTGCTTTATCTATTGGAATATCAATTTTAGTTATTTCTTGCCCTTGTGCCTTAGGTTTGGCTACACCTGTTGCAATAATGGTTGGTACAGGAAAAGGTGCAGAGCATGGAATCCTTATAAAATCAGCTGAAGCATTGGAAATACTTCATGATGTAGATACTATTGTTATGGATAAGACTGGAACTTTGACAGAAGGAAAACCACGTGTAACTGATATTGTACTCCATTCTATAGATTCTGAAGAGGAATTTTTAGAAATAGCACAGGCATTAGAGAAAAACTCGGAACATCCTTTGGCAGAAGCTATTTTGAATTATGCAAATGAGAAGAATATTTCTTTAAGAGAAGTAGATAGATTTAATGCTGTTGTGGGACGTGGAGTAGAAGGATATTTAGATGGAATTTTTTATTCAGCAGGAAATGAAAAATTTATGAATGAAAAAGGAGTTGCTACAGAAAAATTAGCAGAATTGTCTGATCGTTTTTCTAAAGAGGGAAAAACTCCACTTTATTTTGCAAAAGACAATATATTATTAGGAGTTATTGCAGTTGCAGATGTACCAAAAGCTACTAGTCGTCAGGTAATCGAAGAATTTAAAAAAATGGACGTTAAGGTAGTAATGCTTACTGGAGACAATCAAAAAACAGCAGAAGCTATACGCTTACAATTGGGAATTGACGAGGTAATAGCAGAAGTATTGCCACAGGAAAAAGATCAAAAAATACAGGAACTTCAGCAGCAGGGACAAAAAGTTGGCATGATTGGTGATGGAATTAATGATGCACCAGCTCTTGCAAGAGCTGATGTAGGAATAGCCATAGGAGCAGGTACTGATATAGCTATGGAATCAGCAGATATAGTTTTAATTAAAAGTGATTTAATGGATGTAGTAGGGGCTATGGAATTATCTAAGGCAACTATTAGAAATATTAAACAAAATCTTTTTTGGGCGTTTTTTTATAATAGTTTAGGAATACCAATAGCAGCAGGACTTTTATACCCTACTTTTGGGATAAAATTGACACCAATGATTGGTGCATTAGCTATGAGTATGAGTTCTTTATTTGTAGTAACAAATGCACTAAGATTGCGTAAATTTAAACCTACTATGGCTAAAATAGAGAATAAAATAGACAATAATATCAAAGGAGATGAAGTGAAAATGGAAAAGATTTTAAAAATTGAAGGTATGATGTGTAATCATTGTAAAATGCATGTGGAAAAAGCTTTAAATAATTTAGATGGGGTTAGTGCTGAGGTAAATTTAGAGGATAAATCTGCTAAGGTAATATTATCAAAGGAAGTATCTGATGAAGTATTAAAAAAAGCAGTAGAAGAAGCAGGATATGAAGTAAATTCTATTATAGGGTAGGTGTGAAATATGAAAGCAGATAGGGAATTGACATTAAAAAAACTTAAAACTGTACGTGGGCAGATTGATGGACTTATCAAAATGGTAGAAGACGATCGTTACTGCATTGATATTTCCAATCAATTATTGGCTTCCATTGGGATTTTAAAAAACATCAATAGAGATGTTTTAGATGCTCACCTAAAGCACTGTGTAACAGAGGCTTTTGATTCTAATGATGATATGGACAAGAAACAGAAAGTTGATGAGATAATCAAAATAATAGATAAACTTTCAAAATAATCTGGCAAGGGGACGTTTTGTTTGCCATTAAGACACAAGGGGACGGTTCAAACCGTCCCCTTGTGTTCCTCTTGAAAAGGTTTCCATAGTATATGATTTAATATGTAATAGAATTAGATTAATTGAAATAGATTTTATATAGAGAGATTTTTAATGGGGGGATTTTTGTGGAAGGTAATAGTATTATATATAATCGTGGGATTAGTGAAAGTATAGATTCTATAGTAGATAAAGATGGAAAGTTTAATTTTGGAACATATAATAAGGCTATTCCAAATATCAATATGATTTCAGCTCATAATCCATTGGGCTATAAAGCACCAAAATGGTTTAATAATATGAGATTAAAGGAATGGGAAGCATTTCAAATGGGAAATGAAGAATTTTTTGTATTTGGGGCCATATATACTGCTAAAATTTCTGCCATTGTAATTATTGAAATTTACAATAAAATAAGCAAAGAAATAGTGTCTATATATAAATTTGCATCTCCATTTAAAATCAATATAGAAGATGGAATGTTAAACAGTACTACTTCCTATGAAACTAAAGATTTTAAAATGATGATTCATAATGATTTAGAAAATAATAAAATACATTTAAGAACAAACATAGATAAAACTAAAAAAAATCCTAAGATAAATTTAGATATTACTGCTTATCATATTAATGAACCAATAGTAACTTGTATGCCCTTAGGGGAGAATAGGGCCATATATTCTCATAAATCTTTGATGCCAATGGAAGGTTATCTTTTCATAGACAATTATAAAGCTCAGTTTAAAAAAGAAAGTTCTAATTTAATAGTAGATGATCACAAAGGCTACTATCCTTATAAATTAAAATATGATTGGGTAACTGCTTGGGGAAAAGATAGTAGTGGGAATACCATAGGTTTTAATTTAACAGATAATCAGGTAATAGATAAGAAAAATTATAATGAAAATTGCATATGGATAAATGATAAAATGTTTACATTACCTCCGATAAAAGTTGAAAGAAATTATGGTAAAAAAGAAATATGGTATATAAAAGATAAATATAATACCATAGACTTACGCTTTTATCCTGAAAGAAAAAGCGAACTTAAGATAAATGCGTTAATAGTTTGCTGTGACTATGAAGCACCTATGGGAAGGTTTGGAGGATATATTAAAGTAGAAGATAGAAAAATACAGCTAAAAAAATTCTTTGGTATGGGTGAGAAAAAATTTTATAGAATGTAATGAGGAAAAGGATAAGAGGCTTAAGTTTATATTATGAGCTAATTGTTGAAATTTAGAGAAATTAGTGTTATCATAAATCTAATATAATGAAGGAGGTCCTACGAAGTGGATAAACAATTTTTTATTAAAAACAGGAAAAAAATAGCAAAAGACTTAGAAGATAATAGTATTTTATTAGTGTTTGCAGGTACAGCACCATATAAGTCTGCAGATGAATTATATCCATTTGCACCAAATAGAAATTTTTATTATTTAACTGGTATAGATAGGGAAAAAATCGTTCTTTTAATAAATAAGATAGATGGAAATATTTCAGAAAAAATATTTGTAGAAAGACCAGATCCAGTTATGGCAAGATGGATAGGAGCTAGAATGAGCAGTGAAGAAGCAAAACAAGTATCAGGAGTAGAAAATGTTGATTATCTGGATAAATTTGAAGAAACTATAGGTTCTATTCTAGGAAGAAATAAAATTGACAATATATATTTAGATTTAGAAAGGCAAGAAATGGGATCTTCAATAACAGAAGCACAAAGATTTGCTAAAATAATAAACGAAAGATATCCATATATAGAAATTAAAAATGCTTATTATGAGATTGGACAATTAAGAACTATAAAATCAGATGAAGAAATTGAATTAATTAAAAAAGCCATAGACATAACCTATGAAGGTATAAAAAAGATGCTTGATAATATGAAACCAGGAATGATGGAATATGAAATTGAAGCATATTTTGAGTTTGTTTTAAAGAAAAATGGAATTAATGAAAGAGCATTTCAAACAATTCTTGCAAGTGGGGAAAATGCCACTGTACTGCATTATTCAGAAAATAATTGTAAGGCTTGTGATGGAGATCTAATTTTATTTGATTTAGGCGCCCAATATAAGTATTATAATGCAGATATAAGTCGTACATTTCCTGTTAATGGCAAGTTTACTGAAAGACAAAAACAAGTATATAATGTTGTTTTAAAAGCACTAAATGCTGTTGAAGAGGCTGCAAAACCAGGAGTTCCCTATAAAGAATTAAATGAAATTACAAAGAAAATATTAACAGAAGGATGTAAACAATTAGGATTAATAAAAGAAGATAAAGAAATTACAAAATATTATTTTCATGGTGTATCTCATTATCTAGGATTAGATGGACATGATATAGGAATATACGAAACTGAACTTAAACCAGGCATGGTAATAACAAATGAGCCAGGTCTTTATATTGAAGAAGAAGGAATAGGCATAAGAATAGAAGATGATTTGCTGATAACGGAAGATGGATGTGTAAATCTATCTAAAGATATCATAAAAACAGTAGAAGAAATAGAAGCTTATATGAGTAGGTAATAAACTATATAAAGAGAACTTTAAGGTCAGATTAAAATCTGACCTTTTCATCTTTCACTAAAGCCTATATATAACCTCACAAGCATTTTCTTTCTCAAATTCCCTGCGTATTTCTTTCGAAAGGTTTTCCATAGTATATGATTTAATATATAATAGAATTAACTAGTTGAAATAGATTTTATAGAAAAATGTTTTCAATGGAAGGATGGGATTGGATGAAAAGAAAAATTTTGATTTTAGTTTTAGTTATAGTTGCCATTAGTTTGTTGATCTTATATAGAACTTATTCAAATAAAAGTAATAATCAAGTTTTGAAAGATGAAAAATATACAAAATTATTTAATGATGCATTAGCATCAGACGGAGTTTACTCTGAAGGTTTTTATGGAGAATTAAGTAATCTTTTTTTAAAGGAGCCTGAACATTTTGTAGAACAGCTATCAATATTAAATGATGAAGATAGGCAAACTATTACATTTAATGTTGCTTATATCATGTGCATTAATGAACCAGAATTAAACAAAGAGTTTAAAGATGTTCTATATGGTATTAGTTATAGAGGAAAGGATTTAAAATTTAATGCTGTTTTAGATGATTTAATTAAAGAGTACGAAAAAATTAAAAATGATATTGAAAATCAAAACAACAATTAAAATATTAAAAGTGGGTATATTTTATTATTAAAAATTTGAAGTTTATAGGAATAATATACTTCTATTTATAAGAGATAAAACTGTTGAAAGTAATTCTAAGGTAAAGATATTATTTGAGTACAGTGATATGAAAAAGTATTTAGATATGGCTTATGAAAAAAATATTGAAAGAATAAGGTATGATCCTTTTAGTTTTATTGCTCATAGAATGGGTTAAATTAAAAGTTAAAAGTGAGCAATAGGGGACAGAATACAAATTTCTAAATAATTAACAAAGGATGATATTATGGGAAAAATTCTTATTGTAGATGATGAAAATGAAATAGCTGATTTATTGGAATTTTATCTTTGTAATGAGGGGTATGAAGTAATAATAGCAGATAATGGTAAAGATGCAATTCATATAATTAATAATAATAGAGATAATATAGATTTAGCTTTACTAGATGTTATGCTTCCTGATATAGATGGCTTTACTATTTTAAAAAAAATAAGAAAAGACAGTTACTTTCCTGTAATTATGGTAACTGCAAAGATAGAGGATATTGACAAAATAAAAGGACTTACAATTGGTGCAGATGATTATATTACAAAACCCTTCAATCCGCTGGAAGTAATTGCAAGGGTAAAGGCTCAATTACGTAGGACAAAATCCTATAATAAAACGCAGGAAATAGAATTTATAGACATTAATGGTTTACATATAGAATTAGCTTCCCATAGGGTGAGTATAAATGAAAAGGAAATAGACCTTACTCCACTAGAATATGATATATTATTATATTTAGCTAAAAATAGAGGGAGGGTAATTTCCTCTGAAGAGCTGTTTACGAAGATCTGGGATGAAAAATACCTAGGGAATAACAATACGGTTATGGCCCATATTGCTAGATTAAGAGAAAAGATGTCAGAGGATGCTAGAAAACCAAAGTTTATTAAAACTGTTTGGGGGGTAGGCTATATCATTGAATGAGCATATGAGAAATAAAATTAAGAAAAGATGCTTAATTTGGTCTATATTATATACTATGATAATAATATTCATATTTTTTGTATTTAAATCTGTATTGAGTACAAGGATTTATTATGGAGATGAACCTTTTTATCCATTTTACCACTGGGCCAATAATAATAAGGCCTTTTTAGTATTTTTAGTTTTATCAATTGGATATTTTACTATAATCTTAATCTATTTTAAAAAAACCTTAAAGCATATGGATGAAATTTTAAATGCAATGGAAGAAATATATGCGAAAGACGATGATCCAATATTCCTTTCTAGGGATTTAGAAGAAGTAAATGAGTATATGAATAGGATCAAATTTAATCTAAGAGAAAATGAGAGGATAGCCAGGGAATCAGAAAAAAGAAAAGAAGATTTAATAGTATACTTAGCCCATGATTTAAAGACACCACTGACATCAATTTTAGGCTATTTAAATATTCTTAAAGATGAAGATGATCTTAGTGAAAGATTTAAAAAGAAATATCTTCAGATTTGCTATGAGAAGGCATTAAGGCTTGAAGAATTAATAAATGAATTCTTTGATATTACTCGCTATAATCTTAAGGATATAGTATTGGAAAAAAGCCCAGTAGATTTTAGTTTTATGATGGAACAAATAATATATGAATTTAAACCATTATTAAAAGAGAAGAATTTAAATATAAATAGTAGTATTGAATCGGAAATCAAATTAACTATTGATCCAAATAAAATTGAGAGAGTTATAGACAATATCATAAGAAATGCAATTAATTATTCATATGAGGATAGTAATATAGATATAGTAGTAAATAAGGACAAAGAGGATTTCGTAAACATTTTTGTTGCCAACAAAGGACCTACAATACCAGCTGAAAAACTAGATCATATTTTTGAAGAATTCTTTAGAATAGATCCTTCAAGAGGTAGCAAAACAGGTTCTGCAGGCCTAGGCTTGGCAATTGCAAAATCCATAGTAGTAGCTCATAATGGAGAAATTGATATAAAAAGTGAAAATGAAACAACAGAAATGATGGTAAAGCTCCCTATGTAAGATTTTAAAAAATCGTAAGAAAATCGTAAGAATTTCTCTATAAAAAACGAAAGAACTATGTTTTAAATCTTGATATCATATTATTAAGATTTAAACATAGTTTTTATTATTTATGGGAGGTAAATTAAATGAAGAAAAAATTTGTTAGATTTATGATATTTGTAATTATAATAGCAGCTTTTATTATGGATAGAGGCTATTTAGGAGCACTGCATATAGATGGAATAGGTAATTATTCAAGTAAATATATCTATGTAATGAATAGAGAGAATAAAAATATAGAATATGAAAAGAATTCTAATAGTAGGACATATCCAGCATCTCTAACAAAGATTATGACTACAATTGTGGCTCTTGAACATATTGAGAATTTATCTGATATAGCACCAGTAGATACAGACACATATCAAACTATGGTAGTTAAAAATTCTTCTATGGCTGGTTTTTATGGAAAGGAAGCAGTAACATATAGAGATTTACTCTATGGTACCATGTTACCATCAGGAGGTGAGGCTGCCAATTCTCTTGCTATTCATGTGGCAGGAAGTATAGAAGGTTTTATTAAATTAATGAATGAAAAGGCTTTGGAGCTAGGAATGGAGAATACCCATTTTACCAATGTAGAAGGCCTGGATGATAATAAACAATATACTTCTGCACAGGATATGGCTAAATTATTGGATTATGCATTAGGAAACGGAGATTTTAGAGCAATTTTCACTAAAAAAGAATTTGTAACTACAAAAACTCTAGATCATCCAAATGGAATAAACTTAAAATCTACAGTATTATCCAAACTGGAGGGTATTCATCAAGATGGGTTTCAAATCATAGGTGGAAAATCAGGAACCACTTCCAAGGCTGGACAATGCTGGGCAACTCTTGGAACAAAGAATAATCAGGAATATATATGTATAGTTATGGGGGCACCACTAAATGATATTAGCAATC
>CAZMBD010000027.1:0-22352 GCA_964564325.1 uncultured Clostridiaceae bacterium | reverse complement strand
GTTGCCTACCTTCACTGTCTAATATTATGGTATAATTATCAAAACCTTTTACTAAGCCTTTAATTTGATATCCATTTATTAAGTATATAGTAAGACTAATATTTTCCTTTCTGGCTCTATTTAAAAATACATCCTGTAGATTGATATTCGACTTCATTTAATTCCCTCCCTTAATAATTTAGTAATTCTCTTTCCGCATAATTGGAAATATATTCTCCAATGGATTTAGTAGAATTAAATTTTCCCACATCTATCCACTTTATTCTTTTGTCTCTTCTAAACCAGGTCAACTGCCTTTTCGCATATCTTCTAGTATTTCTTTTTAACAATTCACTAGTCTCTTCTAAACTTACTCTCCCATCTAAGTAGGGAAATATTTCTTTGTATCCTATAGCTTTCATAGAAACTAAATCTTTAGTATAGCCCATATTTAATAAAGTTTCCACTTCTTCTATTAAGCCTATTTCAAACATTTTATCTACTCTATTATTAATACGTGAATACAAAATGGGTCTATCCATAGTAAGTCCAATCATAATTAAATTATATTTATTTGTTTCTCTTCTGAAATCTTTGTTATAAGAAGACATTGGCTTTCCAGTTACTTGAAATATCTCTAAAGCTCTAATAATTCTCTTTCTATCATTGATATTTATATTTTTTGCAGATATAGGGTCTATCTTAAGTAATTCTTTATATAGTTTTTCATTACCATATTTATCAGCTATAAGATTATATTTTTCTCTTAGCTCAAAATTAGGCTCCACATTTGTAAACTTTAATTCATATACTATAGAATTAAGATATAATCCTGTTCCACCAACTAATATGGGAAGATGCCCACCATTATTTATATTATATATATATTCTTCTGCTTTAAGCTTAAAGTCATGTACTGTAAATTCTTCGTCTGGATACACTATATCTATTAAATAATGTGGTATATTATCCATTTCTTCGGGCATTATCTTCGCAGTACCTATATTCATATATTTATATATTTGCATAGAATCGCATGATATAATCTCCCCTTTTAGATTTTTAGCCACCTCTATTGATACTGAAGTTTTACCTACTCCCGTTGGTCCTAATATAACCAATAATTTTTCTTTTTCTTTCATTTTCTCATCATCCTTTTTTACATAATTCTTTTAAATTCCTTTTCCATATCTTCCTTTGTTATTTCAATTATAGTAGGCCTTCCATGAGGGCAGGTATAAGGGGTTTCAGTTTCACTTAACTGTTTAAATAAAGATGCCACTTCTATACTCGATACTTTGTCCCCAGCTTTAATTGCATTAGTACATGCAATCTTCATTATCTTTTCAATTTTATAGTCATAGCTATTATTAGAAACTAATCTTATATTATCCACTATTTCTAAAAATAGAGATTTTAATTGAGGCTTTCCAAATAGTATAGGAACTTCTCTTATAATAACACTATTGTTTCCAAATTCCTCTACTAAAAACCCTAACTTCCTTAACAAGTCTATGTTTTGCATCACTACTGTAAATTCTAAATTAGTCAGTTCAATAATTTCTGGTGTTAAAAGCCTTTGGGTAATTACTTTTTCATTTTTATACTCTTTTTTATATTTTTCATACAATATTCTTTCATGAGCAGCATGCTGATCTATTATAAACACCTTATTTGATAAAGTATCTTCTGCTAATATATAGGTAGAAAAAATTACTCCAATAAACTTTAGTCTTTGCAATATTTCCTTTAAATTATCTTCCCTTTTAGTTTCCTTTTTATAATCCTCTTTATAACTAATAGAATCCCTGTCATATAAAGGCATAGTTTCCAATATCCTATTTTCTTTTTCTATATCTTCTTTTTCTATATCTTCACCTGCCATTCCCTCATGTTCATCTTGAAAGAAAGTTTTTTCATATAATAGTGGTATATCCTCTACAGTATTTTTATCCGATGTTTCTTCTTTTAAAAAAGCTCTAGGGATATTTAAATTCT
Source organism: uncultured Clostridiaceae bacterium (assembly GCA_964564325.1). GTDB lineage: Bacteria > Bacillota > Clostridia > Tissierellales > Tepidimicrobiaceae > JAAZMA01. Next base: position 20,375 of record CAZMBD010000027.1, on the reverse strand, counting down.
TCTTCAAAGCTTTATCTAAAATGTGAATTAATGCATCATTTAATTCTTCTTCATTTACAAATTTTATTTCTTCTTTAGTAGGATGGATATTCACATCTATAAGACTAGGATCTATATCTATAAATAAAATAAAAATAGGAAATTTGTTTATAGGTATAAGGGATTTATATCTATCTTCGATTAATTTAGTTATACCTGTATTTTTAATATATCTATTATTTATATATAAATACTGATGGTTTCTATTACCTCTATAAAATTGATTATTTGATATATAGCCATAAATTTTAAAGTTATCATTACTCCAATTAACTTCTAATAAATTATCAGTAAATTTTTTTCCTAGTAATATATATATATTCTCCTCTAAAGTATTGTTTTTAGATGTATTTAATACCACTATATTGTCCTTAATATACTTGAAAGATATTCCTGGATTACCTAATGCCAATTTATAAACTATATCTGATATATGATTTCCTTCTGTTAAATTAGATTTTAAGAATTTTTCTCTAACTGGTACATTATAAAACAAATCCCTAACTATCATAGTTGTACCTTTTGGGCAACCTACAGGAATCTGTTTGATTATTTCTCTTTCTTCTATAAAGGCCTGTATTCCAGATGAACTAATATCTGTTTTAGTAAGAACCTCGACTTTGGCCACAGAAGAAATACTAGCCAAAGCCTCTCCCCTAAATCCAAAAGACATTATATTATAAAGATCATCTACATTAGATAATTTGCTAGTAGAATGAGGTTTAAAAGCATTTGTTAAATCTTTTTCATATATGCCATCCCCATTATCTGTAATACGAATATAATTCTTCCCACCATTTCGTATTTCTACAACAATACTATCGGAATTTGCATCTAGAGAATTTTCTATAAGTTCCTTCACTATAGAAGAAGGTCTCTCTATAATCTCTCCCGCAGCAATTTTTTGAATTGTCATATCATCTAAAAGTTTTATTCTTTTCATTTTATTCATTCCCCTTTAGTTTCTTTGCTTCTTCTGTTAATTCATATAATACATTAATAGCCTCTATAGGGGTTAATTTGGATATGTCTAGATTGTTTACTTTTTCAATAAAATAATCTTTTCTATAATCTAAAATATTCATTTGTGTTATAGCTTTATCAACCTTTTCTTCGTCAGTTTTAAATATATGATTTTCTTCAATATCATATAATATCTGATCTGCCCTATCTATTATATTCTTATGAATTCCTGCCAATTTAGCCACTTCTATTCCATAACTTTTACCTGTACTTCCTTTTTCTATTTTCCTTAGAAAAATTATTTCATCCCCTTTTTCTTCTATTAAAACATTTAGATTTGTTATTCCTTCTATTTCCCCTTCTAATTGGGTTAATTCATGATAGTGAGTTGCAAATAAAGTTTTACATTTTATGTCCTCTGCTATATATTCAATTATAGCCCATGCAATACTAAGACCGTCATAAGTAGAAGTACCTCTACCTACTTCATCTAATATTATTAGACTATTTTTAGTTGCATTTTTTATTATATTAGAAACCTCATTCATTTCTACCATAAAAGTACTTTCTCCTTGAGATAGATTATCTGATGCTCCTATTCTAGTAAATATTCTATCTACAATAGCTATATCAGCTTCAGCTGCAGGAACAAACGACCCTATTTGAGCCATTAAAACTATAATAGCAATTTGTCTCATATAAGTCGATTTTCCTGCCATATTAGGGCCTGTAATTATCTGTACTCTATTATCTTTATTATCTAAATACACATCATTTGGAACAAAAATACCATCATCTAGTGTCGTTTCTACCACAGGATGCCTACTACCTTTAATATTAATTATACCCTTATTATTTAATTTAGGCTTAACATAACTATTATTATAAGCCACTTGGGCAAAAGAATTTAATACATCTATTTCAGAAATTTTTCTACTAACCTTTTGGATTCTAAAAGTTTCTGATTTCACCTTTTCCCTTATGTCCTGAAATATCAAGTATTCCAATTCTACCATTTTATCTTCTGCACCTAAAATTTTCATTTCTATATTTTTTAACTCATCAGTATGATATCGCTCTGAATTAGTCAATGTTTGCTTTCTAATAAAATAATCTGGCACTAAATCTAAATTAGATTTAGTTACTTCAAAAAAATATCCTGATTTTTTATTAAAACCAATTTTTAAATTTTTAATTCCTGTCTTTTTCCTTTCCTCTTGTTCTAATCTAGCAAGCCATTCCTTACCACTAATAGTGGCATCTTTTAATTCATCTAATTCTCTATTATATCCATGTTTTATTAAGCCACCTTCTTTAACAGAAATAGGTGGATTTTCTACAATAGAACTATCTATAATACTATATACATCTTCAAGGGAATCTAATTCATTTCCTATTTTTATAAGTAGTTCATTATTAGATTCTATTAAAGTTCTTTTTAGTTCTGGCAATATTTCTAATGAAGATTTTAAAGAAGACAAATCTCTAGCATTGCAATTGCCATAAGATATTTTGCCTATTAATCTTTCTAAATCATATATGTTTTTTAAGCAATTTTTAATTTGATCCATTAAAATAATGTCTTCTACAAAAATTTCAACTATTTTTTGCCTCCTATATATTTCCCTAATGTCTATAAGAGGTTGTTCTAACCATTTTTTTAATAATCGCCCTCCCATAGCTGTAGAAGTTTTATCTAAAACCCAAATTAATGACCCTTTTCTTTTATTCCCCATTATTGTTTCATGAATTTCTAGATTCGTTCTAGCATTTACATCTAATATCATATATTTATTAGGTTCATAATAGTTTATTTCATTAATATGTTCTAAAGAATTCTTTTGGGTATAATGCAAATAATTAATTAGCTTCCCTGTAGAAAAAATTGAATACATTTTATTGTCTAGCCCTAAAGAATTTAAGCTTTTAGTTTTGAAATGTTTTAGAATTTCTTCTTCCAAATCCCCATTTTGTATTTCCTCATTTGCATATATATTTATATATGGATTTATTCTATTTTTGATAAATTTAACTAGTTTTTTGTTTTTCATAAGTTCTTCATTGCAAATTACCTCTGCTGGAAATATTTTACCTATTTCGTCTAATAGAAAATCATATAAACTATTTTCATCTCCAATATATTCTGTAGTATATAATTCTCCAGTAGAGCTATCTGCATAAGCCAAACCTAGTCCAAAATTATCTATATATATAGAAGCCAGGTAATTATTAGTTTTTTCATCTAATACATTAAAATCTGTTATAGTTCCTGGAGTTATAATTCTAATCACATCTCTATCAACTAATCCTTTGGCAACTGATGGATCTTCCAATTGTTCACATATTGCTACCTTATAACCCTTTTCTACTAACTTAGAAATATATGTCTCTGCCACATGATAAGGTACGCCACACATTGGTGCTTTTTTATTTCCACCAGCATCCCTCTTAGTAAGTGCAATTTCAAGTTCTTGAGATGCCTTAATAGCATCATCAAAAAACATTTCATAAAAATCACCTAATCTAAAAAATAATATGGTATCCTTATGTTTTTCTTTTATTGACATATACTGTTTCATCATTGGTGTTAAATTATCCAAACTAACAACCTCCGTACTATATTCTATATCCCTCCAAGGTAAAAGATTTTACCTTATCTATCTTTACATCTATAATTTCACCTATTAAATCTTTATCCCCCTTGAAATGCACAAGCTTTCCTGTTCTAGTTCTACCAGATAGAACATTTTCGTTATTTTTACTTACTTCTTCTACCAGTACATCCACTACCTTATCCTTGTATTTAGCATTCTTTTCATAGAAAATTGGATAAAGTGTATCCAACAATCTTTGAAATCTCTCATGCTTTATATCATCTGGCACTTGTTTCTTCATACTAGCTGCATAGGTTCCTTCTCTTATTGAATAAAGAAAAGTAAATGCTGAATCGTACTTAACCCTTTTTACTAAATCTAAAGTTTCCTCAAAGTCCTCTTCTGTTTCTCCAGGAAAACCTACTATTATGTCTGTAGTTATTGCAATATTTGGTACTGCCTTTTCCAGTTTATCTACCAATTTTATATACTCTTCTTTGGTATATTTCCTATTCATAGCCTTTAATATCCTATTGCTACCAGATTGAACCGGAAGATGAAAATGCTCACATACCTTATCTAGTTCTGCCATAGCATCAATTAATTCATCTGATAAATCTTTAGGATGTGATGTCATAAATCTAATTCTTTCGATCCCATCTACTCCATTTATATCTCTTAATAATTTAGCAAACGAGTAATCATAGTCTAAAGTATTACCATAAGAGTTGACATTTTGTCCCAGTAGGGTTATTTCTTTAAATCCTTTTGATGCTAAATCTTCTACTTCAGCAATTATATTTTTAGGGTTTCTGCTCCTTTCCCTACCTCTAGTATAAGGTACTATACAATATGTGCAAAAATTATTGCAACCATACATAATATCTACAAAAGCCTTAAATGGATATTTTCTATTAGCACCAATATCTTCTGATATTTCCCTACTATCCTCAACTATATCTACTACAGTTTCACCTGTTTGTTCAAATCTATCTATAAGTTGGGGAAGTTTATGAATACTTTTGGTCCCAAAAATAATATCTACATGCTTATATTTAGATATTATTATATTACGAATATCTTCCCTTTCCATCATACAGCCACAAATTGCAATAATAATCTCAGGTTTCTTTCTTTTTAAAGCTTTCAATGCTCCTAATTGCCCGTATACTCTTAACTCTGCATTCTCTCGTACAAGGCAAGTATTATATATAATAAAATCGGACTCTTCCATATTATCTGTCCATTTGTATCCCATATTTTCTAATACCCATGATATCTTTTCAGAGTCGTGCTCATTTGCTTGACAACCATAGGTATTGATTGTGTATTTTTTCATTATTTAACATCCTCCTAAAAAACTAATTATATTCATTATAACAAAAAAAAGGTCCTTTTTGTACTTTATATCATTTATATTTTCCCTAAAATATATTTTACTATTTTAATACAGTAACTTGACACTATCCCTAAAATATATTATACTACCAATTGTTAGAATTTTATGATATCATATATATTAGATATCATAAAATTATGTTTTGTGTCTAAATATATCTTTATATTTGACACTACGATTATTTTGAAGGGGGTAATTATATGAAATTTTCAAAAAGAATAGTAGCTATGCAGCAATCACCTATCAGAAAATTGGTTCCTTATGCCGATGAAGCTAAGAAAAAGGGTAAAAAAGTTTACCATTTGAACATTGGACAACCTGATGTAGCTACTCCAAAAGAATTTCTAGAAGCAATAAAAGATTTTGATAAAGAAGTAATTTCTTATGCACATTCACAAGGTATTTCTGAATTAATTGACACTTTTGTTAAATACTATGAGGGGCATGATATTCATTTTGAAAAAGATGAAATAATTGTTACTAATGGTGGCTCTGAAGCTTTAATTTTTGCATTAATTGCAACTTGTGATCACGAAGACGAAGTACTTATTCCAGAACCTTTTTATACAAACTACAATGGATTTAGTAATATGACAGGGGTAAATGTAGTTCCTATAACTACAAAAGCTGAAAACGGTTTCCACCTACCTGAAAAAGACGAGATTACAAAATTAATTAGCAATAAAACTAAAGCTATATTGTTAGCAAATCCTGGTAATCCTACTGGTACAGTTTATACAAAAGATGAAATTTATATGATACGAGATATTGCAAAAGAACATGATCTATTTATCATCGCTGACGAAGTTTATAAAGAATTTGTTTTTGATGGACAAGAGTTTACAAGTTTTGCACACTTAGATGATATTCAAGATAGAGTAATCCTTACAGACAGTATATCAAAAAGATATAGTGCTTGTGGTGCTAGAATTGGGTGCATAGCTTCTAAAAATAAAGATCTAATGAAACAAGTTATGAAATTAGCTCAAGGCAGACTATGTGTGGCTACTTTAGAACAGGTAGGTGCAGCTAATCTAGTTAATACATCAAGTACCTATATTGAGGAAGCAAAAAAAGAATATTGGAAGAGAAGAGATATTGTATATAATGCTCTTCAAAAAATGGATGGCGTTATTTGTGAAAAACCTCATGGTGCTTTCTACGTAATAGTCAAACTTCCTGTAGATAATGCAGAAAAGTTTGTTCTTTGGCTATTAGAAGAATTCGAATTCAATAATGAAACTGTAATGTTAGCTCCAGCTGAAGGATTCTATGCTACAGAAGGTCTTGGTAGAGATGAAGCAAGAATATCCTATTGTATAAATGCTGAAGATCTAGAAAAAGCAATGAACATCTTAGCTGAAGCATTAAAAGTATATCCAGGAAGAAAATAATAATAAAAGAACAGCCTATAAAATAAATCTATAGGCTGTTTTTTATAATTATTTAGATTTTTTAAATATTTTTTGAAAAAATCCCTCATTATATTCAAGTCTCTTTATTTTTTCTTTTAACTCAGCCACCTCATAAGATTTTTCCTTTACCTTCATTTTTAGCTTTGCATTTTCACAAATTAATACATCTCTTTCTTTACTAGTCAATTCTTCTCGTAAAGCTACTATCTCTTTTTTTAATTCTTCAATTACTTGAGTACTATTTTCATATCCATCTTTTAATATTTTTGTCAGACCTTCCATAAATTCTTCCTGAAGATCAAAGCTAATTTCTCTAGCTAATTGAGTCAAATCTATATTGTCAATAGATTGACTTAATGTTAAAGCTATTTCATCACTAGAATCTAATATTAGTTCCGGAGACTTAATAATTAATTTAATCTGTTTATTACTAAAACCTTTATCTTGAAGAGATTTTATATATTGAAACATTTCTATTTCCTTATAAGTATAAACCCTATGATTAGCTTCATTTCTTGGAATTTCTAATTCAAATTCTTTTTCATAATACCTAAGTACATGTGGAGGGTAGCTTGTAAATTCAGCTACTTCGGAAATAGTATATTCTTTATCTAATTCTAACATAAGATTACCCCCTTAAAACTATCTTATATTAATATTCTAGAAAAACTAAAAAAATCCTTTATTAAATATAAGATTTTATATAACATATACTGGGGAATTTCTCTAAATTTCATCAGATATTTTCATTAATTTATAAAAAATAAAAAGAGCTGATTTAATCAGCCCCTTTTATGTTTAAAACTTCAAATCATTTTCCAATAATTTTACCAGTAATTTAATAGAATTCAAAATATCATTTTTTGAAGCCGTTTCTACCGTAGAGTGAACATATCTTGTAGGAATAGATATAGCTCCAGTTATTACACCTTCCTTAGTTAAATGAATAGCACCTGAATCTGTACCACCAAATTCCAAAACTTCCATTTGATATGGTATTTTGTTTTCTTTTGCTATATCTATCATTAATTCTCTTAATTTAGGGTGAGTTAATATAGAATTATCTTTAACCTTTATAGCAGTACCCTTATCTAAATTTACCGCAAAAGGCTTAGCCTTTGGTATATCACCACTTCCTGTAACATCTAACGCTATTCCAACTTCTGGATTAATCTTATATGCTGAAGTTTTTGCTCCCCTTAAACCAACTTCCTCTTGTACTGTAAATACAAAATACAAATCATTTTTTGGATTTTCAATTTCTTTTATAGCCTCTATTGCTACATAGCATCCTACCCTATCATCTAAATAAGAAGTAAATACTACATTTTCGTTTTCCTCATATTCAGTTTTATATATGCATACATCGCCTATATTTACATTTTTTTCTGCCTCTTCTCTTGAATTTACTCCTATATCTATAAACATATTAGATAATTTAAGTTTAGATATATCATCTATAGGCTCAGCAGAAATTACTCCAACTGTCCCATTTTCAAATACTACTTTCTGACTTAAAGAAGTATATGGTGATATCCCGCCAATATTAGTAAATCTTAAAAAGCCTTTTTCATCTATATCTGTAACCATTAATCCTATTTGATCCATATGTGCCGCTATCATAACCCTTTTTCCATTGCCTTTTTTTCTAGCAATTAAATTTCCCATAGCATCCACTGTAATTTCATCTACATAATCCTTTATTTGTTTCTCTATATATTCTCTAATTCTATTTTCATTGCCAGAAGGTCCATAAACATTAACTAATTCTTTTAAATTTTGACTATTAAACTTCATACTATAATTCCCCCTTTTCATGTTCAGACAATATTGCCTTTAATAATTTAAAGGTATTTTCATAGTCATCCTTACTCATAACAGATGTTGATGAATGAATATTTCTACAAGGTACTGATATTGTAGTTGTAACAGCTCCCTCTTTAGTGCTATGAATTTTACCTGAATCATTTCCACCCATAGCAGATTTTCTATATTGATAAGGTATATTGTTTTTCTCTGCAATCGAAACTATCTTTTTTCTAAGATCCCTATCAAATAAAGTAGTTCTATCTACTAGAGATATTGCTGGTCCTTCTCCTAAATAAGTAGGTACTAAATGCGAATCTAATTCAGGTATATCGTAGCATAAAGTACCCTCTAATATAATAGCCAAATCTGGATTGATTTCATAAGCAGCTGGTCCTGCTCCAACTAGACCAACCTCTTCCATAACAGTAAATGCTCCATAAAACTCTACATCATCTACTTCTTGTATTAATCTAATTAAAACACCACATCCTACTCTATCATCTAATGCTTTAGCCTTAACTAGATTGTCTCCAAATTCTACATATTCACTATCAAAAATTACATAATCTCCAATAGAAACTAATCCTTCTGCAGCTGCTTTATCTTCTGCTCCTATATCTATATATAATTGTTCGATATTTAATGCGTTTTTCCATTCTTCTCTGTTTTGTAAATGTATAGGCTTAGCTCCTATAACTCCAGGAATCTTATCCTTTCCTACTAAAACTGGTTTGGAAACTAATACTCTTTTATCTATTCCTCCTACAGTTGTAAATTTAAGTAATCCCATATCATCAATATCAGTTATCATAAGTCCAATTTCATCCATATGGGCAGCTATCATTAATTTTTTCGAATTGGACTTCCCTTTTTTATGGACTAATATATTTCCTAATCTATCCACTTTTAATTCATCTACATAATCTTTAATCTCTCCAATAATCATATCCCTAATTTCTTTTTCATTTCCAGATACACCAGAACCTTCAGTTAAACGTTTTAATAACATAATAACCCCTCCAAATTTTCATTTGAAATAGAAGCAATAAAGAAGGCTAAAAGTTTCCCTGTATTTTTTACATCAATCATATCTATAGTTTCTACAGAAGTATGCATATAGCGCAATGGTATAGATAGACATAAAGTTGGTATGCCTTCTTTAGTTATTTGCATTGCTCTGCCATCTGTTCCCGTAGGACCTGGTGATATTTCATATTGAAATGGGATATTGTATTCTTTAGCTACTTTTACCAAATGCTCCCTCAAACTTGGATGTATATTACCACCTATAGTTATACCTGGACCTTTTCCCATATCTAATGTATCAGCTTTAGATAACTCTGGAGTAGAGCCAAATCCAACATCTATAGCAATTCCTATATCTGGATTAATTCTATAAGTACTGGTAAAAGCACCTCTCACTCCTACTTCCTCTTGAACAGTAGATACAAAATATACATCTGCCTCATGATTAATATTTACTAATTCTTTAGCACATTCATACATAGCAGCTACTCCTGCTTTATTGTCTAAAGCTTTTCCAACTACTCTATTGCCTTGTAAAGCCTTGAACTTCCTCCTAATAGTAATTACATCTCCAACACTAATTAAATCTTCTAATTCTTCTTTGGAATAACCTAAATCTATTATCATATCTTCCATTTTAATAGCTTTATTTACTTCATCAACTTCTTGTAAATGAGGTGGTTTTGAACAAATTACTCCAAATAAATCTTCTTTTCCATGAACTATAACTTCTTGACCTAAAATAGTCCTAGGATCAATGCCACCTATATTAGTAAATCTTATAAATCCATTTTTTTCAATATATTTTACCATTAATCCTATTTCATCCATATGTGCAGCTAACATTATTTTAGGATTGTTAGAATTATTTTCACCTTTTTTTAAACAAATGATATTTCCTAAATCATCGACTACTGCATCATCTGAATATTTTTCAAAAACTGAAAGTATAAAATCATTAATTCTATACTCATGACCAGAGACAGTACTTCCATTACTTAATACTGTTAAAAATTCTTTAGTATCCAAATTACAACCCCCCTTGTATTTATCTAAGTTCTTTCTATAATTAAGCCTTTCTATAGAAAAAAGTTTTTACTGATTCAAAATTATATCTTTCTGGTAAAATTATTTGTTCTGTACTCCCTACAAAAAAAACTCCTTTTTCATTTAAGCTATTATGAAACTTATTATATAATAATTCTTTAGCCTCATCAGTAAAATATATCATTACATTTCTACATGTAATTAAATCCATATTTCTTGGAAAAGTATCCTTTAATAAATCCATTTTTTTAAATTCAACTCTATTTTTAACTTCATCCTTAATTCTATATGAAGATTCCACTTTATCAAAATACTTTCCCTTAAATTCTAAGGGCAAATCATCCAAAGACTTTTCAGTATATAAACCAACTTTTGCTTTATTCATAGCTTCTTCATCAATATCTGTGGCTAATACCTTTATATCCTTTATATTATAAAACTTAGTCAAAAGCATTACTAAAGAATAAGGCTCCTCCCCAGTAGAACAAGCTGCACTCCACACATTAAGTGGTCTTCTTCTTGATTTTTCAATTATATCTGGCAATATGTGCTTTTCCAATACTTCCCATTGGGTTGGATTTCTGTAAAATTCTGATACATTAATAGTTAAATAGTTTATAAACTGATTTAATAATTCTTTATCGGATTTTAAAGCCAAAAAATAATCATCAAAATCGTTATATCCATTTCTATTCATTAAAGAGGTAATTCTCCTCTTCATTTGTTTTTCTTTATAATAATTTAAATCTATATTTACTAAATTATTAATATTTTTTTTAAAACTTTCATACTTGTCCATAAATACCCCCCAATAACAACGATTATAAAAAAATTCTGCGGTTAAAACCACAGAAATAATGTAAAGGGGGTCTTGATGTAGTTTGTGAGGTCACATTAATTATTCTGCACATTTAATCATTAATTATACATCAAAACCCTATACATTATTATTTATCTTCTATAATATCTTCAATTTTAACCTCTAATTCTTCATCTTCTATTATATTGTCATCAACTTCATCTTCTACTTCCTTCATGCTTAAACTAATCCTTTTTTCTTCTTCATCTATATCTATTATTTTTACAATTACCTCTTCTCCAATTTCTAATACATCTGAGGGTTTATTTACATGTTCTCTAGATATTTGTGAAACGTGTACTAAACCATCTACACCTTCTTCTAATCTTACAAAAGCACCAAAATCTAACATATTGACAACTTTACCTGATACTTTATCTCCAACTTCTCTTTTTTCAATAAATATATCCCAAGGTTTTGGTAATGTTTGTTTTAATCCTAAAGATATTCTATTCTTTTCCCTATTAAAATCTAATATTTCTACTTCTACATCTTCACCTACACTCACAACTTCTGATGGGTGATTTATTCTAAACCAAGAAAGATCAGATATATGAATTAAACCATCAAGTCCACCTAAATCTACAAATGCTCCAAAATCTGTCAATCTAGCAACTCTACCACTAATTATTTTACCTACTTCCATACTATCCCAAAGTTCGTTTCTTTTCTTTTCCAATATCTCTTCTTCTATTTCTCGACCCGAAAGTATTACCCTTCTCTTTTTCTGATCAAAATCTATTATTCTAGCTTTTAATGTCTTTCCATTATATGAACTTAAATCTTCAACATATTTAACAGAAATTTGAGATGCTGGCATAAATCCTATTATACCTTTGACTGATACAGATAAACCACCTTTTACATCCTTTAATACTTTACACTCTACTTCTTCTTTGTTTTCATAAGCTTCAGCTAATTTTTCCCAATTTTTTATAGTTTCAATTCTCTTTGTAGAAAGTACAACATTTCCTTCTCCATCATCCAATCTAACTACATATACTTCTATTTCATCCCCTTCATTAAATAAATCTTTAGGATTAATATCTGGATCGTTGGATAATTCTTCTTTAACTATAATTCCATCAGATTTATAATTAATATTTACCATTACTTCATTTTCAGTTACATATATTACCTTACCCTTAAGAATATCACCCCTTTGAATTCTCACTATTGAATTTTCTATTGCCTCCATTATTTCATTATCATTATTAATATCATTCATTGTATCTATGACCTCCTTAATTATCCAATCAGGTGTCGAAGCACCTGCGGTTATTCCTATTGTATTAAATTTTATTAGTTCTTGTAAAGGTAAATTTTGAATATTTTCAATATGGTACACATTTTTACAATACTTTTTACTTACCTCTACTAATTTATTGGTATTAGAACTATGATAGCCTCCAATAACTATCATAGCATCTACCTGTTTCGATAATTCCATTGCAGAATTTTGTCTTAAGCTAGTGGCATTGCAAATAGTATTAAATATTTCAACTTTATTGCCTTTATTTTTGACAACAGCTGTTATTTTTTCAAATTTATTAATTGTATTAGTAGTTTGGGATACTACACAAATTTTATCATAATTAGGCAATTCCATAGCTTCTTCTTCAGTATTTATTATAATTCCCTCATTATCACACCAACCATTAATACCTATTACCTCTGGGTGATTTTTATCTCCAATTATTATAATCTTATATCCATCATTTTTATATCTTTCAACCCTTTTATGGACTGCCTTTACATAAGGACATGTACCATCTATCAACTCAATTCCTAAATTCTTTGCCTCCTCTTCAATATCTTTTGGAATACCATGAGCCCTTATGATCACCTTTTCTCCCTCTTCTAGACCATCTATATTATCTACTACCTTTAATCCTTTATTGCTAAATTTATCTACTACCTGAGAATTGTGAACTAGTGGCCCTAAGGAATAAACTATCTTTTTATTAGCCTCTCTAATAACTTCTTCTGCAGCATTCACTGCCCTCTCTACTCCAAAACAAAAACCTGCATATTCAGCAATAATTACTTTCACCCTATTTCCTCCTATATGTTTTTTAATCCATATATGGATTTCATTATATTTTTACTGATTTCTCTATATTCTTCTGTGCCAAGCTTCATACTCTTATAATCATCAAAATTTATTGGCTTTCCTATAGTAATTTTAACTTTGCTAAATGGTCTATATTTTGAAGCAATATATACTGGCACAACTGGTGATTTTCCTTTAATAGCAATTAAACCTATTCCTGCTTTTGTATTTTCTAAATCCATTTTATCTACTCTAGTTCCCTCAGGAAAAATTCCTAATACTTTTTCTTCTTTTAATACTTTTAAAGAATTTCTAATAGCCGATAAATCAGAACCATCTCTATCCACAGGAAATGCCCCTAAGCCAGAAACTAATTTCCCTAATATTTTTTTTTCAAATAGTTCCTTTTTGGCCATAAAACTAATAGGCCTAGGTACTGCTATCCCTAACATTACAGGATCCAAATTACTAATATGATTTGAACATAAAATTAATCTTCCTTCTTTTGGAATATTCTCTTTACCAACTATTTCTATTCTGAAAATTATCCGAAATACTATACTCGCTATAAATCTTGCAATATGATAAAAGTACAACTGGTTACCTCCCCTCTATTATGTTTATAACCTCTTTAACAGACTCCTCTACTGTTTTATTGCTTGTATCAATTTCATAAGCATCTGGGGCTTTCTTTAAGGGTGCAATATCCCTTGTACTATCTATAGTATCTCGTCTTTTTATTTCATTTAAAATCTTTTCATAGTTAATATCTTTTTCGCCTTTATCAATAAGCTCAATATATCTTCTTTTTGCCCTTTCCTCAACAGAAGCAACAATAAAAAATTTAAAATCTGCATCAGGTAATACTACAGTACCTATATCCCTACCATCCATAATTATACTAGAATCCTTAGCTAATTCTCGTTGCATTGCAACCAATTGTTCTCTTACTTCTTTTATTTTTGCTACATTAGATACATTATTACTAACTATATTTTTTCTAATTTCTTTATCTACTACTACACCATCTAAATATATTTTATTATTTTTAAATAGAATAGAAGTAGATTGAACTAATTTTAAAATAACATCTTTATCATGTATATCAATTTCATTATTAATTACTTTCAAAGTTAATGCTCTATACATAGCACCAGTATCTATATACTCTAAATTTAAAATTTCTGAAACTTTTTTTGCAATAGTACTTTTACCTGCGCCTGCAGGACCATCAATGGCAATAACAAGTTTATCTTTAGTCATTTCTTCCCTCCTAATAAAACAATAACCACCAACTGGTGGCACATTGTTACTTTTAATTATTTAAATCTGGTCTTAATGCCTTAGCTTCTTTAAGATATACATGATTAACCTCCTTTTGTTCCATATTCCCATTATATAGAACAATTACCCTTATACATCTTTTCAAACTATCTACTACTTCCATTTCATTAAAGCACATTAATCCGCATTGAGTATAACCTAATAATCTAGCAGCCTTGGCAGGATATTCAGCATTTAAATCTTTAGTAGAAGAAAATAACATACTAATAACATTTGCCTTATCTAATTTATTTCTATTTTCTATCTCTAGCAACAATTCTTTTGTAGCCTTTATTATTTCATCCCTATTGTTTTCTTTTAAAGTAATAGCCCCTCTAATAGAAACCATATTCAATTTTATCACTTCCTTTAATAATTATATATTAAAAACTACAATCAAACAAGTTATTTTAAAGGAACTTTGATTAAAGTTTCTTTACACATTATTTCCAGCTAAATACCCAGTAGAATATGCAATTTGAAGATTATATCCTCCTGTTAATCCATCTACATCTATTATTTCACCTGCAAAAAATAAACCAGGCACTAATTTTGACTCCATAGTAGACGATTCTATTTCTTTTACTGAAATACCACCAGAAGTAACAATAGCTTCTTTTATAGGTCTAAATCCTTTAAATGTCAAATTCAAAGCTTTAATATTATCTACAATTCTATTTCTTTCAGATTTTGTAATTTGATGAATAAATTTCTTTTCGTTCACATTAGACTCTTTAATAATTATTGGTATAATTCTTTGTGGTAATAATTCATTTAATCCATTATTGATTTGTTTGTTTTTATATAATTCAAAATCCCTCAATATCCTTTTATCTAATTTTTCTCTGGATAATGCTGGTTTTAAATCTAAATGGAATTTTATATCTTTTTTATCATATTTATTTATATAATTACTAGTAGATAATACTATAGGACCAGAAATACCATAATGAGTAAATAGCATTTCTCCAAATTCTTCATGTATATTTTTTTTGTCTACATATGTTATTAGTTTTACATTTTTTAATGATAATCCCTGTAAATCCTTAACCCATTCTTCTTCTATTTCTAAAGGAACTAAAGATGGTTTCAATTTTTGTATATAATGTCCTAAATTTTGTGCAAATTTATATCCATCACCAGTAGAACCAGTGGCAGGATAGGATATACCTCCTGTTGCAATAATTATCTTATCAAATTCTAGATAATCATCTTTTGAAAAATATACTATAAATTTATTGTTTTCGCGTTTTATATCAACTACCTTTTTATTCAATATTAGATTAACATTGTTATCAAATAAAAATCTTTCCAACACCTTTATTACATCGCTGGATTTATCAGAAACTGGGAATACTCTATTTCCTCTTTCTACCTTAGTTTCAAGCCCATATTTTTTTAAAAGTTTAATTATATCCTCATTAGTAAAAGAATAAAGGCTACTATATAAAAAAGATTTATTTGTAACTATATTGTCAAAAAAAATATCAATTGGAGAAGCATTAGTTATATTGCATCTACCCTTTCCAGTTATATAAAGCTTTTTTCCAAGCTTATTATTTTGTTCAATTAATAATACATCTTTTCCTCTAGCTCCAGCATAACCTGCTGCTATTATTCCTGCTGGGCCACCACCAATTACTCCTATTTTCTCTATCATTTTCACATATTCTCCTTTAAATGAGAAGTATCATTTAATACCTTTAAAACTTTATTATACTCCCTAAATTCAATAATAGTTAGACTTACATTATCTATAGTTAGGTTTTTGAAATAAAATAAATTCATATCCAATATACCTAATATCATAGTCTTTATTGTTACTCCATGAGAGACAATAAGTATATTTTTATCTTGATTCATGTTCATTATACTCTCTAATTCCCTCATAGCCCTTAATTGAACTTCTTTTAAAGTTTCTCCACCTTCTATTTTCAGTTTCTCAGGCTCTTTTCTCCACAAATATATTTCTTCTCCGTATTCTAATCCTATTTTATCATTATATAAACCTTCCCATATACCAAAATTGATTTCCCTAAACTCCTTACGTGGATTTGGTTCTAAACCAATTTTATCCCCTATTATTTTTGCTGTATCATAGGCTCTTTTTAAATCAGAAGAATATATAATATCTATATCCTCAGACATTAATCTATCCGCTATTAAATTTGCTTGTTTTATACCTGTATCTGTAAGAGGAATGTCTTTGTGTCCCTGAATTTTTCTTGAAACATTCCATTCCGTTTCTCCATGTCTTATTAAGTATATTTTTTTCATATGTCCTCCTTTAAAAAGTTTTTATAAATTATATTATACCAGATTTAAATTATATTTATATAATATCAATTATGATAATGTGTATTATGATATGTATTACAAAAATTAAACTGCCTAAAGGCAGTTTAATTTTTGTTTTTGTTGTTATTTGTATAAACACCATGCTTTTTCCATATATCTTCCAAGTCCTCAAAATAGGCAGTTATATCCTCTTTCTTTTCCATACCAATAGCTACTATAAAACCATTAATAAGACTCATAGGGGCTACTAATGAATCTACAAAAGATAACATATTACTACTAGCTATTAAAGTAGTATCTGCATATTGAGCTGCAGGAGAAATTAAGCTATCAGTAATTCCAATTATTTTACAACCCTTATCTCTTCCATAATCCAGCGCTTCCAAAGTCCTTTTTGAATATCTAGGATATGAAATTCCAATAATAACATCTTTTTCAGTAGCTTTTAAAAGCTGCTCAAAAACATCATTGGGGCCAGAAGATATGACTTGAACATCATCTAATAAAAAGCTTAAATAAAAACCTAAATAACCAGCTAAAAATGATGAAGACCTTAGACCTAAAACATAAACCTTATCAGCTTCTAATGTCATCTCTACTGCCCTTTCAAAAGCTTGGTAATCTATTTCATTAAAAGTTTTTTCCATATTGTCCATATCTTTTTTTACTACTTGTTTTAATGCATTTTCATAATCAGTAAAATCGCTGCTTAAAGAAATTCTCTGTACAGTAGTTAATTTATTTTTGATTAATTCTTGCAATTCTTTCTGTAATTCCTTGTAACCATCAAAACCTAAAGTATTTGCAAATCGAACTACTGTAGATTCGCTAACTCCAACTGTTTCTCCTAAAGTTGCTGCAGTCATAAAAGCTGCCTTGTCATAATTATTCATGATATACTCTGCTATTAGTTTTTGACCTTTGCTTAATTTATTAAAATTGTTTTGAATAACTTTTATAAGGTCAACATACTTCTCCATAAGTATCGTCCTTATGTTCTAGTATTAATCTAAAGCCTTCTTCAAGTGCTTTTTTATTAAGTTCCTCTGTTCCTCGTGGAACCCTATTTAAAACTGCTTTTTCTAGAGATTCTTTACTTACTATTTTAGTTAGTTCATATACAGCACCTAATGCAACTATATTTGCAACCATAGGTTTCCCTAGATTTTCTAAGGCTGTTTCTAAAATAGGAATAGAATATATTTTTATATCGTCTCTATCTACTTCTTTCTTAATGCTTTTATCTAAAATCAATGTACCTCCAGATTTTAAAGAATCAATATATTTATCATAAGCTTTTTCTGTTAAAGATAAAAGTATATCGCATTCATCTACTTTTGGATAATTAATAACATCTTCAGATATTATTACTTCTGCCTTACTAGCACCACCTCTAGCCTCTGGGCCATAGGATTGTGATTGCACAACATTATTTCCATCATGTAAAGCTGCATCAGCTAATATTATTCCAGCTAAAATAAGTCCTTGACCACCTGAGCCACTTAATCTCAATTCTTGACGTTTCATAATACATCCCTCCTTAAAAGGATTCTATAATTTTATTATACTCATCTCCATATTCTGGTCTTTCACCTTTGTATAATTCACCTATCACTATTTTTTCTCCTCGTTTTCCTTCAGGTAATTTATCATAAGCTACCTTATTTATTGTATTATCCTTTAAATAAGTTATCATATCTACTGCATCGCCTTTTTTATTTTTTCTACCATAATAGGTAGGGCAAACACTTATTGTTTCTACAAATGAGAAACCTTTGTTTTTTATACCTTCTTCAATTTGTTTAATTATCATATTTGCATGATAAACAGTAGCTCTACTAACATAAGTTGCCCCTGCTGCTTGAGCCAAATTACAAAGATCAAAATTAGCATCTATATTTCCATAAGGTGCAGTAGTTCCTTTGTCTCCTGTGGGTGTAGTTGGAGAATATTGTCCACCTGTCATACCATAAATATTATTATTAAAAACAACAGTAGTAAGATCTATATTTCGTCTAGCAGCATGAATCAAGTGATTACCACCTATAGCTGCACAGTCACCATCTCCAGTAATTACTATTACATGTAAATCAGGATTTGCAAATTTTATTCCTGTAGCAAAAGCCAATGCTCTTCCATGAGTTGTGTGTATAGTATTAAAATCTAAGTATCCTGAAGCTCTCGATGAACATCCTATCCCTGATACTATGCATACATCATCTTGTTTTAATCCAAGATTATCAATAGCTTTAACTATAGCTCTAGTTACAATTCCATTTCCACATCCTGGGCACCAGATATGAGGTAAGAATTCTGTTCTAAAATATTTGTCCACTAATTCGCTTGGCAATTTTAACCCTCCTTAATAAAAGAAACAATTTCTTCTGGAGTTATTAATTCTCCATTAATACGGCCATACTTATCTACTTTAGTAAATTGATTTGCAATTCTACTTATTTCTAAATAATATTGTCCCATATTCATCTCTATTACAGAAATTCTCTTAACTTTTTTTGCAATAGCTTCTATTTGTTTTTGTGCCACTGGCCATATTGTAATAGGCCTGAATAAACCAATTTTAACTCCTTCTTCTCTTAAAGCATCTATTGCAGATTTAGCTGATCTAGCTGTAGCTCCATAAGCTATTATTACTTCCTCTGCATCATCTAACATATATTCTTCATATTCTACAATATCATCTACATTATCTTCAATTTTATTAACTAATCTATTAACCAAATTCTCAGATAAAGCTGGATTGCTAGTTGGAAATCCAGTTTCACTATGAACAAGTCCTGTTACATGGAATCTATAACCCTCGCCAAAACTTGCCATTTCAGGAACTATATCTCCTTCCTTAATTTCATAAGGTAGATATTCTTCTGGTTCTACACTTGGTTTTTTTCTATTACAGATTTCAATCTCATTTGCCTCTGGAACTTCAACTTTTTCTCGCATATGCGCAATTACTTCATCCATTAATAATATAACGGGAGTCCTATACTTTTCTGCTAAATTAAATGCCTTAATAGTAGTAGTATAGATTTCCTTTACTGTAGATGGGTATAATGCAATAATTGAATGTTCTCCATGAGTACCCCATCTAGCCTGCATTATATCACCTTGAGCTGGTGAAGTTGGTAAGCCTGTACTAGGACCTCCTCTTTGAACATTTACTATTACACAAGGAACTTCAGATATAACTGCATAACCTATACCCTCTTGTTTAAGGGAAAATCCTGGTCCAGATGTTGCCGTCATAGATTTTACACCAGTTAAAGAAGCACCTATAATAGCTGATATACTTGCAATTTCATCTTCCATCTGAATAAATTTACCGCCAACTTTAGGTAATATAGTGGCTGATAATTCTGCAATTTCTGTAGAAGGAGTAATAGGATATCCTGCATAAAATTTCATTCCAGCTGCAATTGCCCCTTCTACACAAGCTTCATTTCCTTGCATCAATTTAATCTTTTTTTCTGCCATTTTATTTACCTCCTAAATATATAGCATAATCGGGGCATCTTAATTCACATTGGCCACATTG
>CAZMBD010000026.1:0-23187 GCA_964564325.1 uncultured Clostridiaceae bacterium | reverse complement strand
CTTTGTCAATTTTCATGTTATGATAGATATATAAATCTAATTATAGTATTATATAATTAAAGGATTAATTAAGGAGGTAATATTTTATGAAGTATATTGATTTTCATTGTGATACTCTTTTAATGCTTGTAGATGAAGCAGAAGGACAAAGTTTATATTCTAATGAAGTAGCAAGTGTAGATTTTAAGAGATTAAAAAAGTCAGAGGCTATGGCACAATTTTTTGCAATGTTTTTAATGGATGAAGAAACTATAAATGAATATTTTGGTTCCGATGATGAATATATTAATAAATTAGCAAAAATGTTAAAAGATGAAATAGCTGAAAATAGCGATATTATTTCTATGGCATATAATGCTGAGGATTTGTTAAAAAATTATGCGTCTGGAAAGGTATCCACTTTTTTAACTATTGAAGATGGAAGAAGTGTAGATGGTAAATTAGAAAAGTTGGATGAATACTATGATTTGGGAGTAAGATTAATAACATTAACTTGGAATTATGAAAATTGTTTTGGCTATCCAAATTCTAAAGATCCAGAAATAATGAATAAAGGTCTTAAAAATTTTGGGAAAGAAGCCATTGAATATATGAATCATATAGGTATGATAATAGATGTTTCACATCTTTCAGATGGAGGATTTTATGATGTAGCAAAAATTAGCAAAAAGCCATTTGTGGCTTCCCATTCTAATGCAAGAGAATTATCACCTCATCCAAGAAATATGACTGATGATATGATTAAGATTTTAGCAGAAAATGGTGGGATCATGGGACTTAATTTTGCACCCTGCTTTTTAAATGAAGACATAACATTAGAAGATAGTAAAATTGAACTTATGGTAAAACATTTAAATCATATAAAAAACATTGGGGGAGAAGATGTAATAGCATTAGGTTCTGATTTTGATGGGATTAGTGGAAATTTAGAAATAGATAGTTCAGATAAAATGTATCTTTTATTTGATGCTTTAAAAGATAGTGGCTGGAGTGAAAGATTAATTGAAAAACTTGCATATAAAAATGCTCTTAGAGTTATAAAGGATACTCTTTAGTGATAAAAATAGATAAGTCTATCTAATAATTTGGGGGTGCTTTTGTGGATATTCAATTTTGTGGAGCGGCAAAGGTAGTAACTGGTTCTAATTTTTTAATTGAAACTGGAGATTATAAGATTTTAGTAGATTGTGGAATGTTTCAAGGGAATAGAGAATTAGAAAAGAAGAACTTTGAAGAATTTCCCTATAATCCAGCAGATATAGACTATTTGATATTAAGTCATGCACACATAGATCATAGTGGTCGGATACCCAAGCTTGTAAAAGAGGGTTTTAGAGGTAAAATAATAACTACAAAACCTACTTATGATTTATGTAAAATAATGTTATTAGATAGTGCTAAAATTCAAGAACAAGATACAGAATGGGAAAACAGAAAAAGACAAAGAGCTGGGAAAAAGCCTATAGAGCCACTTTATACAATGGATGAAGCTGAAGTTAGTTTAAAGTTTTTTGAAACTTATCTTTACGATCAAACTATAAATTTAAATGAAGATATTAAATTGAGATTTAGAGATGCAGGTCATATGTTAGGGTCGGCAATTATTGAATTGTGGCTTAAGGAAAATGATAAATTTATTAAAATAGTATTTTCTGGAGACTTAGGAATGCCTAATAGACCAATTATTGATAATCCTGAATTTATTGATGATGCAGATTATCTTGTAATAGAGTCTACTTATGGGGATAGTATACATGAGGGTTTAGGTAAAAGTACTCAAAGATTAGTAGAAATAATAAACAAAACTGCATTAAGAGGTGGTACAGTAATGATACCTTCTTTTGCAGTAGGAAGAACTCAAGAATTAGTTTATGAGTTAAATAAATACTATGAGTACAATGCAGATGTTGAAGAGTACATGAAAATTCCTATATATGTAGATAGTCCTATGGCAGTACAGGCCACAGAGGCTTTTCAAGTTAATTCTAGTAGTTTTAATGAAGAGGCCAAAAATCTCATTTTAAAAGGAGACAATCCATTTATATTTCCTAATTTAAGATATATAAAAGATCAAAAAGAATCTATGGCTTTAAATAAATATGAATTTCCTAAAGTCATAATTTCATCTAGTGGTATGGCTACAGCTGGTAGAATAAGACACCATTTAAAACATAATCTTTGGGATGAAAGAAATAGTCTAGTTTTTGTTGGCTATCAAGCAGAAGGTACATTGGGAAGGATTATACTAAATGGAGCAAAAAAAGTAAAAATACTAGGAGAAGAAATAGCTGTAAATTCAGAAGTATATAGTTTAGAAGGTCTCTCAGGCCATGCAGATCAAATCATGCTTATGGATTGGATAAGGAAATTTAAAACTAAACCTAGAAAGATATTTATAGTTCATGGAGAAGAGGAATCTTCAGATGCACTATCTAAATTAATAAAAGATGAATTCAATATAGAAACTATAATTCCAGATATAGGTGATACCTTTACAGTAGAAAGAGAAGATATAGAATTTACAAAAAGTATTGAAGTAGAATCTGTAAATTTTGTAGAGAATATAAATATGGAATTAGAAAATATATATAAACAAATTCAATCATTAAATACTAGAAAAGGAAAACTAACAGACCCTAAATTATTAGAAAAAGATTATGATACTTTAAAAAATATTTTACTTGAATTACAACATAATCTTATGGATTTAAATATGATAATTGGGAAATAGAGATTAAGATGTGTTATAAATGCTTAATCATAATATACTTTGGGTAATAATTAAGTATATTATAATTTAAGGAGTGGGAAAATGGAAAATACAAAATATTTAATTATAGGGAATGGAATAGCAGGGCTTTCTGCAGCTAAAGAAATAAGGAAAAGTGATGTAGAAGGTACTATTACTATGGTATCTAGTGAGGCATATTTAACTTACTATAGATTAAAATTGACAGAGCTTTTGCATAAAGATTTTAAAGATGAAGAAATTTTGGTTAATGATGAAAATTGGTATAAAGAGAACAATATAGAAGTAATATTAAATAAAATAGTAGAAGAGTTAGATACTAAAAATAATAAAATTAGATTAGATGATGGAGTAGAAATAGAATATGAAAAGTTATTATTAGCTACAGGCAGTAGACCTTTCGTACCACCAGTTGCTGGAAAATTTAAAAAAGGAATATTCGCATTAAGGACTTTAGATGATTTGAAATATGTAAAGAATTATTTTGAATCAAGGGAACATATAATGATAATTGGTAGTGGTTTATTAGGTTTAGAAGCAGCTTGGGCATTGAAAAAAAGTGGGAAGAAAGTTAGTGTAGTAGGACGTTCATCTTATTTATTAGACAAACAATTAGATGAGGAATTGTCTCGAAAACTAGAGGAAAAATTATTAGAAGAAGGTTTCCATATATATTTAAATGCTGATACTGAAGAAATACTTGGAGACACAGTAGCAAATGGTGTTAAATTTACTGATGGTAGAGAAATTGAAATAGATGCATTACTATTTTCAGTGGGAGTGAGACCAAATTTAGACTTAATTAGGGATACAGATATAAATTTTGATAGAGGTGTAATTGTAAATAAAAATCTTAAAACTAATATTGATAATGTGTATGCAGCTGGAGATGTAATAGAAATAGATGGTAAAACAATGGGACTTTGGACTGCTAGTAATGAACAAGGTAAAATTGTTGGAAGGAATATATTGGGAGAAGATTTAGAATACACTGAACCAAAACCTTATACTAGTTTACAATTAGGAGATATAAGAGTATTTTCTATAGGGAATATAGATGAATATGACGAGGTCTATGAATATATTGATGGTGATATACATCATAAATTATTTGTAACAGACAACAAATTAACAGCTGGCATATTGTTTGGAGATATAAAAGATATGGGGAAAGTAAAAAAGGGAGTAGAAAACAAAATTAATATAGATGAATATATAGAAGACAAGCCTCATTACAAAAAAGTACAATAATAATACAAAATGCATTTTACTAAACTGACAAAAAATGATATATTAATATTGGATATAAATATTAATATAAGGGGTCGTGGACGTGAGTAAAAAGATAAAGACAGAGGATGTATATGAAATTCTTAAAAGAAGAATAATTGAGTTAGATTACGAGCCAGGTCAGATACTTAATGAGGTGGATGTAGCTGAGGAATTTGGTCTCAGTAGAACACCTATTAGAAAAGCATTTCACCAATTAAATAATGATAATCTATTAAATATTATTCCTAGATTTGGAGCACAGGTAGCACCTATTGATTTTATGTATATGAAATCTGTATTTGAAGTTACTAGAGTACTAGATCCATTTGCAGCAAGACTTGCTGTAGATAGAATAACAGATGAGCAGATTAAAGAATTAGATGCTATTATGGAAAGGCTTAAAACTTATAATATCGAGGAAGATTATCAAAAAGCAATAATTGATGATCAGAGATTTCATGATATTATATTTGAAAGTAGTGGAAATTCATGTCTTCAGGAAACATTACTTAGTTTACACAATCATACAGAAAGACTATGGCATTATTCCAAAAGATATTTTGATACTATGGATTTATTTGTAGACAGTTTAGGTAAAATAGTGGATGCAATAAAAGCCAAGGATGGAAATAAAGCAGAGGAATATGCCAGAGAACATATAGATGCCTTTGTAGATAAAATAAAAAGTGAATTATTGTAAGTAAGAAACTTTTAGAATGTAAAAATTCTAAAAGTTTTTTTATTGCTTAAAATCAAGTAAAATCAATGATTTCATTTTGAAATATTGATAAAAATAAAACAAATTTTTAAATATTTGAAAAAACCTATTGAAAAACAATTAAAATACATATAGAATACTTATATAAGACATAAAGAATTATAGAAAAAATCTATTAAACAATTTAAATCGATTGAAGGGGGAGTACTTTGAACTATTTAATTGTTAGTAACAATCCATTAGTTAGATTAGATTTTGAAAATATGATTTTTGTAGAAGGTTCATACGAGGATGTATTAATTAAGGTTAGGGATTTAGTTTATGAAGGTGTAGAACTAATATCCCATCCGTTAACTGCAAGTATGAGAATGTTGTATTCACCTTATCGTTCCATAATATTGGGAAATAAAAATGCTAAAGTAGACCCTTTTCATATGGAAATTATTGAAAATAGTATTATTGATTACAGAAAGAATCTAAAGGATAGAAAAGTAGATTGGAAGAACAAAGATGATTATGCATTTGTTGACTATGAACTTCTAAAATCCACTTTTAGGGATTTAGAAGTTGATATTAATAAAATTTAAATCATTCGGAGGTGATTTTTTTGAAACTAGAACTTAGGAGAATTCATATTAAGGATATTCAACTAGGTAATGAGACTAAAGTAGAAAAAGGAGTATTGACTATAAACGAAACAGAATTAGTCAATGAATTAAAGAAAGATGAAAGAGTAAAAGATGTAAAACTTGATATTGCAAAACCAGGAGAAAAAACTAGAATTATTCCTGTAAAAGACGTAATTGAACCTAGAGTAAAAATTGAAGGAACTGGAAATGGATTTCCAGGAGTTACTACTAAAATGGCCCAATTAGGTGAAGGTAAGGTAAATGTACTATATGGTGCAGCAGTAGTTACTGTAGGTGATATAGTAGGGTTTCAAGAAGGTGTTATAGATATGTGGGGAGAAGGTGCAAAGTGGACACCATTTTCCAAAACATATAATTTAGTAGTAGATATTACACCTGTAGAAGGATTAGATCCACATGCTCATGAGGCTACTGTTAGAACAGTAGGTTTAAAAGCTGCTGAATTAATAGGTGAAGCTGGAAAAGATGTAGAACCAGATGAAATATTGACATACGAAATAGCTAGCCATGCAGAAGAGACTAAAAAGTATCCAGATTTACCAAAAGTACTATATGTAGAAATGCTTATATCTCAAGGTTTACTTCATGATGGATATATTTACGGCGTAAACAGCCAAAAAATATTACCAACCCTATTACATCCAAATGAGGAATTAGATGGAGCAGTAATCAGTGGAAACTGTGTAGCAGCTTGTGATAAAATCACAACTTATCAACATCAAAATAATTCAGTAATACTAGATCTATATGAAGAACATGGAAAGACTATAAATTTCATGGGCGTAGTATTAGTTCCTGAACTTACTACATTGGAAGGAAAGTTTAGAACTTGTGATTATACAGCAAAATTATGTAAAATGATTGGCGTTGATGGAGTTATAGTATCAGAAGAAGGATATGGAAATCCAGACTCAGATTTATTGATGATTTGTAAGAGATTAGAAGATGCAGGTGTTAAAACTGTATTAATAACAGATGAATGTTCTGGTAGAGATGGCATGAGTCAACCATTAGCAGATACAGCAAAAGAAGCTGTAGCAGTTGTATCAGGAGGAAATGTAAGTCATGTGGTTACTTTACCACCAGCTGATAAAGTAATAGGAAATGCAGAATCTATAGCAACTTTAGCAGGTGGCTGGGATGGTGCATTACTAGAAGATGGAACATTAATGTGTGAATTAAATGCAGTTATAGGTTCTACATCTGAAATAGGATATCACAATTTAACAGTAAAATTATATTAATTTATTTGAAAGGAGGATGAAAAGATGGCTGAAAAATTTAAAGTATTATACTATGTAAACCAATTTTTTGGACAAATTGGTGGTGAAGATAAAGCTGGAATAGAGCCTATATACAAAGCAGAAACTGTAGGACCAGCTATGGGATTTGATGGACTATTAGGAGAAGAAGGAGAAGTAATAGGAACTTTAATCTGTGGCGATAACTATTTTAATGAAAATAAAGAAGAGGCACTAGAAGAAATTTTAAAAGTTATAAAGGACAATAATCCAGATATAGTAGTTGCAGGTCCTGCTTTTAACGCAGGTAGATATGGTATGGCTTGTGGTGAAATTGCCAAAGCTGTAGTAGAAAAATTAGAAATTCCAGTAGTATCTGGTATGTATATTGAAAACCCAGGCCTAGATGTATGTAAGGACATTTGTATAGTAGCAAGTGTATCTGATTCAGCGGCAGGTATGCGTAAAGCACTACCTGTAATGGCTAATATAGTTAAGAAAATAGTTAAAGGTGAAGAATTAGGACTTCCAGAGGAAGAAGGTTATATTCCACAAGGAAAGAGACTTACAGTATTTGCAGAAAAAAGAGGTTCTAGAAGAGCAGTAGAAATGTTATTGGCTCGTTTCAATAATGAAGAATTTGAAACAGAATTACCAATGCCAGTATTTGATACTGTAGAACCAGCAGTAGCTATTAAAGATTTAAAAAATGCTACTATTGCATTGGTAACATCTGGTGGTATGGTTCCACTAGGAAACCCAGATAGAATACAATCTGCAAGTGCTCAAAAATGGGGTAAATATGATGTATCAAAAAGAGATGCTCTTACAGGAGAATATTGCACTATTCATGGTGGCTTTGACCCTGTATATGCAAATGAAATACCTGATAGAGTAGCACCTTTAGATATATTAAAAGAATATGAAAAAGAAGGTATTATTGGAAAAGTATTTGAATATTTCTATACTACAACAGGTACTGGTACATCAGTTGGAAATGCAGTAAAATTTGGTACAGAAATAGGTAAAGAATTAAAAGAAGCTGGGGTAGATGGCGTAGTCTTAACTTCTACCTGAGGCACTTGTACACGTTGCGGTGCAACAATGGTAAAAGAAATTGAAAGATATGGTATACCAATTGTCCATATGGCTACAATCACTACTATCTCACAATCAGTAGGAGCAAATAGAATTGTTCCAACTATAGCTATACCTCATCCAGTTGGAAATCCAAGTTTACCAAAGGATGAAGAAAAAACACTTAGAAGAAGAATGATGGATAAAGTATTAAAAGCTTTAACAACAGAAGTAAATGAACCAACACAATTTGAATAATATTATTGGAATGAAAATTAAAATAATTTTATTAAAATAAAATAACTTAATAGGCCTGATTTTTTCTCTTTACCTCTCCTTTTGGAAAAGACAGGCCTATTTTAAAAATTACTTTTGATTGTTAAATATATGTCAGAAAAGTTTTAATAATTTAGATTGGAGTGAGATAAATGGACAATAGAGAAAGTTGGGGAAGTAGATTTGGCTTTATTATGGCAGCTGCAGGTTTTTCTATAGGACTTGGGAATATGTGGAGGTTTCCATATTTAACAGGTCAATATGGTGGAGGAGCATTCCTATTTGTTTATGTAATAATTTGTTTATTAATAGGTATACCTTTGTTTAATATGGAAATGAGTTTAGGTAGAAAAACACAATTAAATCCAGTTCAAGGTATGAGAAAATTAACTAAGAAGGGAAGTCCTTGGGTATTACTTGGATGGTTTGGAGTACTTTCTGCTTTTGTAATTTTAACTTATTATATGCAAATCATGGGTTGGATACTAGGTTATTTAGTTAAAATGTTAACTGGAGGATTAAGTGGACTAACTGCAGAAGGATATACAGAAGCCTACAATGCATTTACTTCCAACACTCCATTAGTAGCCTTTTCTACATTAATATGTATTGCAATAGTTGGGATAATTTCTTCAAAGGGTTTAGAAAATGGAATAGAAAAGGCATGTAAAATTTTAATGCCTACATTATTTATTATGTTAATTATATTGGCAATAAGATCATTAACATTACCAGGTGCCATAGAAGGATTAAAATGGTATTTAAAAGTAGATTTTTCTAAAATAAATGGAAATGTATTATTAACAGCACTAGGTCAAGCTTTTTTCTCTATAGGTATAGCCAGCGGTGGAGCCTTTATATATGGTTCTTATTTAGCTAAAGACAGTGACATACCAACAGATTCTGTAATTATTATATTTTTTGATACATTAGCAGCATTTATAGCAGGACTTGTAATGTTTCCAGCAATATTTGCCCTTGGATTATCACCAGATTCTGGTCCGTCTTTATTATTTATAACTATGTCAAATTTATTTAATGAAATGCCTGCAGGAGGATTTTTTGGAGCTATGTTCTTCTTATTAATTTTCTTTGCAGCATTGTCATCAGCACTAGGATATTTAGAACCTATAGCTATGACCTTTACTGAACTTGGAAAAATGGATAGGAAAAAAGCTGTATGGCTCAGCTTAATTATAATATTCATAGTAGGATTCCCAACTATAATGGCCTATGGTAGCTGGTCAGATATATTAATAGGTGGTAGAAACTTCTTTGACTTTGCAGATTATCTTTCTGGAAATATAATGATGCCTCTTGGAGCATTATTGACAGCATTTTATACACTATTAGTTTGGAAATTCGATAAATTCCAAGAAGAAACCAATGTAGGAGCAGAAAAATTAAAAGTATTTAATTGGTGGGCTCCACTAGTTAAATTTGTGGTACCAGTAGCATTGGTAATTATATTTATAACAGGATTGATGTAGGGATATTTCTAATAAAAAAAGAGTTTAAGTAATTTTACTTAAACTCTTTTTTCATTAGAAAAAGGATTCATTCATTAATTATTTATATAACACCACATGAATATGAAAATCTATGGAGGGTATCATAGCTTGCTTTGAGTTTGTCACCTTCGAGTAAAAATTTTAAAGCATTTATGAATGGTTAAGAATATAGAATACAAAAAGGTAAAAATGCTGTGATATAATATAAAATGTAAGAAATTCTTAAGATTTATATCAACATTATTGTAAGAATATAGGGTTAATATTAATATGCAAGCTCTAATTAGGGGGTATGACTTGTGGAAAATATAAGTATACTAGTAGTTGATGATGATAGGGAAATTGCAAATGCAATTGATAAGCTACTTACATTGGAAGGCTACAATGTAATAAAAGCATATAATGGCTTTGAAGCATTAGATGCTTTGGCAGTTCATGATATACATCTTATATTATTAGATATTATGATGCCAAAACTAGATGGTCTCACTACTACTTTGAAAATAAGAGAGGAGAGAAATATTCCAATAATAATTCTATCAGCAAAATCAGAAGATAGTGATAAGGTGTTAGGACTTTCTATGGGAGCTGACGATTACATAACAAAACCATTTAATTCTGAAGAATTAATTGCAAGAGTAAAAAGCCAGCTAAGAAGATATATGTATTTAGGAGATGTGGGAAATATTGAACATTCATCACAAATAAGAGTTGGAGGATTATTATTAGATAAAAATTCTAAAGAATTATCTGTAGATGGGGAAGCTGTGAAGCTTACTCCTACTGAATATAAAATAATGGATTTTCTTATGACTAATGCTGGGATAGTCTTTTCTGCAGAAAAGATATATGAAAATGTATGGGAACAACCAGCTTACTCAGTTGAAAATACAGTAATGGTCCACATAAGACGCATCAGAGAAAAAATTGAAATTAATCCTAAGGATCCGAAATATTTAAAGGTGGTGTGGGGTATTGGCTATAAAATTGAAAAAATTTAGCAGGGATCCCCTAGCAAAACTTATAGCATTCATGCTCACTATAATATTTATAACCATAATTGCACTGCAATTAGTATATATTGAATATGCTAATTTGAATCTAGAATCCATAGTTGAAAAGGAATATAAGAATAGTGTGGCCTTTGAAAATGAAGTAAATATGGCTATAAATGATGTATATAATCTATTAAACTCAGATGGGAACGAAAAAATAGAAAATGAAAACTATTTGTATTTTATAAAGGGAGATAAAAATCTTTTTACCAATACTAATTATTATAATATAGAATTTTATCAAAAAAACAAGGAAGCATTTTTTGCATATATCAATGGAGAACGTATGGTAGGTGAGGCTACAAGTACATCATTAGATTTAAGCTTTCCTGAGGGAAAAGATTATATATTGTATCTTGCATTTCCTGATAAGTTCATGTTAAAGCGACAAGAGGAGTGGGACAGTGGAAGGGAGAGCTTAATCCCCCTTATCTATTTAATGATGGTATTTTTTATAGGCACAATTGTTTTAATCTGTTATTTAATATTAGTAACAGGTAGAAAGGTTGGAAAAGAGGACTTATATACACGAGGTATTGATAAGATATACACTGAATTTTTAATTTTAGGTCTTACTCCTGGCTTTTTCTTATTCTCAACATTACACAAAATATTACACTATACTCAGAAATCTAAGGGGAATTTGAGCTACAGGCATATTTCCAATATGTATACTATTGGCCTTGCAGCCCTGGTTATATCTTGTCTCTTTTTAGTATCATTGCTATCCTTAGCAAGGAAAATAAAGGATAAAAGTTTTGCTAAAGGAAGCATTTTCTTCATAATCATTAAAAAAATCAAACCTTACCTAAAGGAACTTTCGTATAAAAGCAGAGTTAAGGATGATTCATTAACGAAATCTCTATACAAAAGACAAATAATATTTACTATTGCTAATGTAATATTATTTGCGATTATACTTATATTTGTGCCAAGAAGCCCAATGATGATTATGCTTATAATTCCTGTAATATTGCTTATTTATTGGTACATTAGGTGTAATAACAGTATTTTTAAAGAGATTGATAGAGGATTTAATGAAAGTTTTGAGGAACAAATGAAGGCTGAAAGAATGAAAGTAGAATTAATTACAAATGTATCTCACGATTTGAAAACTCCACTTACATCTATTATTAGTTATGTAGACTTATTATCTAAAGAGGAAGACTTATCTAAGACTGCAAGGGAGTATGTTAGTATACTATCTGAAAAGTCTGATAGACTAAATAAAATGGTAGTAGATGTATTTGATTTAGCAAAGAGTACAAGTGGTAATATTCAATTGGATTTTCAAACTCTTGACTTAAAAAAACTGATAGAACAGACAGTGGGGGACATGGTAGATGATATTCAAAAATCAGGATTTCAAATTAAAACAAATTTTCCTGAGGAGCCAGTATATATTGTGGCAGATGGGAAAAGACTTTACAGAGTATTTCAGAATATAATTGATAATGCACTGAAATATTCAATGGAGGGTACAAGAATATATATAAGTCTTATGGATGAATATGGCAATGCAACAGTAGTCATTCAGAATATTGCAGGGTATGAAATGAATTTTACATCTGAAGAGATTCTACAAAGATTTAGCAGGGGAGATGGATCTAGAACTACTGAAGGAAGTGGATTAGGATTGGCAATAGCAGAAAGTTTTACTAAAGCATGTGGTGGAGATTTTAAGATAGAAATAGATGGTGATATGTTTAAAGTGCTTATTAGTTTTAGGGCCGTTCAATCAATGGCAAGAAATTAGTGATTTATAGTTATACAGCTATCTTATTGGAGGTGAATAAAATGAAAAACCCAATATTAAAATCCATAATTAGACGTCCAATCAAATTTGTATTACTTATTTTAATACTGTCATTAGTCTCTGGTATCTTTATTATGAACTTTACTTCATATAATATAGTTAGTAAAGAAGTTGAGTCAGCAAAAGAAGCATATAATAGTATTGGATACATACAGGTGGATTTATCGGACGAAAATAGCGATGGCAACGTATATGATATTAGAGAGTTACTCAAAGATGAGCCAATGATTGCTTATGAAGACTGCAATATATACACATTAGGAATCAGTGATAATCTATTAAATGCAGATTATAATACCACGGCTAAGTTTTTAAACGATGAATCAACAGATACTTATTTTTCTATTAGAGATCTATTGGTTATAGTAAAACCTGAAAATATTCGAACTATAATCTCAGCTAAGGATAAGTACAATGGGGTGGTTTTGGAGAGCTGTGTACAAGCACTACTTGGCGGCTATCCTGATTGGATATATATGCCAGATGGTAAAATGTTTAATGATGGATTTTTTAGAATTGTAGCACTAAAATATGAAACGCTCACAACAAACTTAATTCCATATATTAATGATAAGATAATTGATGAATTATACACTCTTGAAACTGGAGTTAATTATCTCTTTAGGTGTGAGGCAATGGATTTTGGAGATTTATACTTCTTGTTAAAACCATTATACGATGGAGGACCTTTATATGAGAAAATTGATAATATTGATGAGTTTAATTTAGATGATCCTAAATGGCAAAAGATGAGAGATGATATGGAGCTTTTAGATATTAATACTAGATCATTTCGCATGATTGCAACTAAAAACATGGAGACACTTACGAGTACTCAAGAATCCGTTGGAGGAGATACCTTATTTGATGGAAGATGGATTAACTATGACGATTATAAGAGTAATAATAAAGTATGTGTAATTGGAAAAGACTTGTTTCAAGTACGAAATTTAGAATTAGGTGATAAAATCCCTATTCAATATATGGAAAGTGAATTTCATGATTATTTAATAACTAAAAAAGATAGAAAAGAGTGGAAGAACTATCATAAAAGTGATGTTATAGAATACGAAATAGTAGGTGTTTATGATTCTTATCGTTCAGGAAAAAATATATATGTACCTACAAGTACAGTACCAGAGGAATTTTTGGAATTTTTTAGTGTAGATGGAGAGCCTTATTTATGGGTACAACTTTATAATTTTGTCTTAGAAAACCCTGCAGAGCAATCACAATTTATAGAAAAATATGGAGATAGAATTAAAGAAACTGGACATGAGCTTCAATTTATTGAAAATAATGCTGAAACTTTTTGGATATCGACGAATAAGGTTTTAAATAATCTTAAAACAAATATTGCATTATACGGGATTTTATTACTATTTTCAATGCTATTTATTATATATGTGTATATGGAAATTTATAAGAATAATTATGCTATTGAAAGAATACTAGGTGTTACACATAAGTCTGCGGCTAGACATTTATTAATACCATTATATAGTTTTAGCACACTAGGAGTAGGATTTTCATCTTATATTGGCTATCAAACTGCTATAAGGAATTCTCAGAAGATTTTGGAAGAAATATTAGGGGAATTACCTGATACTTTAGATCTTGCAATTAGTGTAAAATTTATATTCCTAATATTTTTAATAATCATAGGTGTGTTGATGATACAATCCTTACTTATGGTGTTTAAACTAAAAGCCCAATCCTTACTTGAATTCTTTAGTAAGGGCAAAAAAAGTAAAGCACAAAACTCAAATATAGTTGATTTAGATATAGTTGATAATGAATTTCATACCGATGATTTAGCAGATGTCCTTTCATTTGATGATTCAAGTTTTAATATCAGTAAAGGAAAGACAGCTCTTAAGAGTTATGGTAAAAAACATATTTCTCGATCTATTGTAACTACTACTTTAATGGTAGTTGTAACAGGAATTTTGATTGGAACTCTTATATGGTTAAATAATGTAATTAAATCAAATCAGGTTTTCATTGAGAAAACCATATCCGAAACCACTATACTTGGAGAGCTAGATTATGTTGGTGAAGTAAAAGTTTCAGATAAAGGAAATATTATTGAAGAAATTTTAAATAAAACCCTAAAAACTGATCTAGTTGAAGATTACTTTGGAGCTATACGCAATGAATATAATGAA
Source organism: uncultured Clostridiaceae bacterium (assembly GCA_964564325.1). Taxonomy (GTDB): domain Bacteria; phylum Bacillota; class Clostridia; order Tissierellales; family Tepidimicrobiaceae; genus JAAZMA01. Next base: position 8,654 of record CAZMBD010000026.1, on the reverse strand, counting down.
ATAAATATTAATAGAGATGGAACTGAAGAAACTATTAAAAAAGAATATATTTTAAATTTAGCATATTACGAAAGAAATCCGAAGATGACTATATTAGCATCTAATAAAGAACTAAACTCTGATGGTGGAATTAAACTATCTGGTATAGAAGATGAAAGTATAATAGATAAGTTTAATTCTTATAGCTCAAATAAGGATGAAATTCCAATTTTAGCATCTACTGTAGCTATGGATACCTATAATTTAGAGATAGGGCATAAAGTATCTTTAAGAGATTCTGGATCAAAAGGTCCAACTATATATGGAACTATCGTTGGTACTTTTGAAGGCTATGCATTTCCAACATATTATGGTACTGAGGTAAAATGGATTCCAAATTATAAACATGAAATGTTTATCTTCCCAATAGATGCAGTTAGATTAATTGAAAGAAGTGGGATTTACTATGAAAAAATCGATTTATTATTTAATAAAGAGAAGAATACAGAACTTTACTATAATAGGGAAGAGATATTGAATCAAATTGATAAAACTAAATCTGGTAATTATACTGGATATAAACTAGTTCTTCACGATGATATATTGACTGAAACCATTAAACCATTGGAAAAAAATCTGGAATTACTAAGTATTATATATCCAATTATCTTAGTATTATCATTAATAATTGCTGTAATTCTACCTTATTTATCGATCCTTAGAAGAAGTGAAGAGTTGGCAATTATGAGAATCCTTGGAGTAAAGGAAGTGGAAGTAAAACGATACGTATTTACAGAGAGCTTATTGCTGGTAATTATTGGAGAAATAATAGCTATGGTAGTAATAAGTGTAATAACTTTTAAATCTGGAGTATATCCAATATGGAAATATCTCTTTGTCATAGTTGGGTATTTGTTAGCAAGTATTGTAGGTGTTTTAGCAAGTTTAAAAAATGTGCTTTATAAGAAGCCGTTGGACATGCTACAAGTTAAAGAATAGGAGGTATATTATGGCAAAACTAGAACTGAATAATATCTATTATAGATATAAAGGTGCAAATAAAGATGTACTTAAAGATATAAATGCTATTTTTGAAGGTGGAAAGGCATATGCTATAGTAGGACCTTCAGGAAGTGGAAAAACCACTCTATTGTCCATTATGGCAGGGCTAGATGAACCAACTAAAGGAAGTATCAAACTGAATGATACAGACTTATCTGAGATGGATTTGGATGAATATAGACGTGATAGTGTATCAATGATTTTTCAAGCATTTCAATTGTTTCCACTATTAACGGGGATAGAAAATGTATGCTTCCCAATGGTATATAAGGGAATAGAAAGCGAAGTAGCAAAAGAAAAGGGAAGTAAAATACTTTCTGCACTGGGTATTGATACAGATAAACAAAGTCGTTATCCAGCAAAGCTATCAGGAGGAGAACAACAAAGAGTTGCTATTGCTAGAACCCTTGTAACAGGTGCTAAGATAATACTTGCAGATGAGCCAACAGGTAATTTAGATGGAGAAAATAGTAAGAAGATTATTGAGATATTGCAAGAATTGGCACATAAACAGGATTTTTGCGTAATTATTGTTACTCATGATATGGATATAGCAAGTCAATCAGATATAGTATGGAGAATTCACGATGGAGTTTTTGTACGTGAACGTTAGTATGATAAATACAATAGAGAGATACAGAAAAATAAAAAAAGTCCTATAGTTTAAACTATAGGGCTTTTATATTGGTGCCGGTAGTGGGACTCGAACCCACACGCCACTAGTGGCAACGGATTTTGAGTCCGTCTCGTCTGCCAGTTCCAACACACCGGCAATATTTATTTACAAAGAATATGATAACACAAAAACAAGAAACAATCAAGAAGAAAATTTTCAAATTTGTTTACCAAAGACCACATTTAATGTATACTTAATATTAGAAGGAAAAGTTAAATTTAAGGAGTGGTACAGTGAATCGAGAAAAACAGAAAAGATTATTAGTTATAGATGGAAACAGTTTAATACATAGGGCATTTTATGCATTGCCCTTATTATCTACTAAAGATGGCATATACACCAATGGAGTATATGGTTTTTTAACTATGTTGTATAGAATACAAGAAGAATATAATTATGACTATATATCGGTAGCTTTTGATAAAAAAGGACCTACTTTTAGACATGAAGCTTTCGACTTATATAAAGCTAATAGAGACTCTACTCCAAATGAATTATCTCTACAATTTCCCATATTAAAAGAAATACTAACAGCTATGAATATAAATCAAATAGAAATGGATAGATATGAAGCAGATGATATTGCAGGAACCCTTGCTAAATTGGGAGAAGAGGAAGGCCTAGATGTAGTTTTAGTTACAGGAGATAGGGATTATTTACAATTAGCCTCAGATAAGACTAAAGTATTAATTACTAAAAAGGGAATTACTGAATTAGAAGAATATGATAGAAATAAAATAATAGAGGAATATGGTATTACTCCAGAACAATTCATAGATTTAAAAGGTTTAATGGGAGATAAATCTGATAATATACCAGGAGTACCAGGCATAGGTGAAAAAACAGGGATTAAACTCCTAAAAGAATTTAGTAATATGGAAGCTTTGTATGAGAATATAGATAGTGTAAGTGGGGAAAAAACCAAGGAATCTCTAATAGAACATAAAAGCACTGCGTTTTTAAGTAGGAAACTAGGTGAGATTATTACAAATATTCCTTTAGATTGTTCTTTAGAAGAATTAAAAGTTGAAGAACCAGATTGGGAAAGATTAGAAGAAATATATAATAAATTAGAGTTTAATAGTTTATTGTCTAAGATTCCAGAAGATAAATTATCTACTAAGGAAGATTTATCATATGAAGTAAAGTATAAAATTGTAAAAAACAATGATTACAATTTAATTATAAAGGAAATTGATAAGGAAAAATCTTTCTCATTTAAATTTTTATTTGAAGAAGAAAATTATATTAAATCTGAAATATTAGGCATAGGTATAAAAGCTGGAGAAAACATAGCCTATTATATAGATTTTTTAGAAAATGATATAAATATTTTTAGGGAAAAATTTAAATCTTATTTTGAATCTGATAAAATAGAAAAATATGGTCATATGCTTAAAACAGATATTTTTGCATTGCTAAAACTAGATATAAACATTGAAAACATTGCTTTTGATACTATGATAGGTAGTTATTTATTAAATCCAGCTCAGTCTAATTATAGTATAAATGAATTGGCTAAAGAATATCTAAATATTTATGGCATAGATGAAGAAGAATTATTAGGTAAAGGTAAAAATAAAAAGTCTTTTAAGGATTTAAGTTTAGAAACTCAAGCAGAATATATTTCTATGACTTTAGACTTTATTAACAAAGTAAAAGAACCAATTGAAGAGAAAATTGAAGAACAAGGTATGAAAGAATTATATTATAATGTAGAATTGCCCTTAGTTGAAGTGTTAGCCCACATGGAATACAATGGATTCAAGGTAGACTTACAAGTATTAGAAGAACTAGGAGAAGAATTCCAAAAAGAAATAGATGATTTAACTCAAGATATTTATTCTTTAGCTGGTGAAGAGTTTAATATAAACTCTCCTAAACAATTAGGGGAAATATTATTTGATAAGTTAAATTTACCTGTAATAAAGAAAACAAAAACAGGTTATTCCACAGATGCAGAAGTACTAGATAAATTAAAGGGACAACATGAAATAATAGATAAAATATTAAAATATAGACAAATGGTTAAATTAAAATCCACATATATAGATGGACTTATTAATGAGGTAAATCCAGAAACGGGGAAGATTCATTCTACTTTCCATCAAACTGTAACTAATACAGGAAGAATTTCTAGTACAGAACCCAATTTGCAAAATATACCTATAAGAACAGAAGAAGGTAGAAAAATTCGGAAAGCCTTTGTAGCAAAATCTAATGAATATATCCTTGTAGATGGTGACTATTCTCAAATTGAACTTAGAGTATTAGCACATATTTCACAGGATCCAAAAATGATGGAAGCTTTTTTCCACAATGAAGATATTCACACAAAAACTGCCTCTGAAGTATTTAATATTCCAAAAGAAGAGGTAACACCACTAATGAGAAGTAGGGCTAAGGCAGTTAATTTTGGTATAGTCTATGGAATATCTGATTATGGATTATCTCGTGATTTAGATATATCTAGAAAAGAAGCAAAGGAATATATAGACAATTATTTAAAAAATTACAATATGGTAAATAAGTATATGGATGATATTATAAAGAAGGGTAAAAAAGATGGCTATGTGGAAACTTTATTAAATAGGAGAAGATATATACCAGAGTTAAAGTCTAGAAACTTTAATGTTCGTTCTTTTGGAGAAAGAATTGCCATGAATACCCCAATCCAAGGAAGTGCTGCAGATATAATAAAAATTTCAATGGTAAGAGTTCATAAGGAACTTACAAAGAGAAATTTAAAATCCAAACTAATATTGCAGGTTCATGACGAATTAATAATTGAAACCTTTAAAGATGAAGAAGATGAAGTTAAGGAAATTATGAAAGATGTAATGGAAAATGCTATAAAATTAAGTATTCCTTTAAAAGTAGAAATAAGTACAGGAGAAAACTGGTATGAAACAAATTAAATTTAAAATCATAGGCATAACAGGAGGCATAGCCACAGGCAAATCTACTGTAACAAATATGCTTAGGAAAAGAGGATATATAGTAATAGATGCAGATAAAATTGCAAGAAATGTAATGGAAAAAGACGAAATTGCTTATAATGAAGTAGTAGAATTTTTTGGTAAGGATATATTAGATGAAAATAATAATATTGACAGAAAAGCTTTAGGAGATATAATATTTAAGGATAAAAAATTACGAGAAAAATTAAACGATATAGTACATCCTCATATCTATAAAAAAATTCAATCAGAAATATTTGAATATGGGAAAAAGGAAAGAATTGTTTTTTTAGATGTTCCTTTACTGATTGAAGAGTTAAATAGTTTTAAAAAGAATGAAATATATTTTAATGAAATATGGCTAGTGTATTTAGATAGAAAAACTCAATTAGATCGATTGATGAAAAGAGATTCTATAAATAAAGAACAGGCATTAAATAGGATAAATTCTCAAATGTCCATAGAATTAAAAAAGAAATATGCTACTAGAACATTAGATAATAGTGGAGATTTAATATCTCTAGAGAAACAATTAGACGAAATATTAAAAGAAATATAATCTATGGAGGCCCAAGTTTTATGTTTAAAACCAACAAACTGTTTAGGAGATTGACTATTATTTTAATATTGTTTTTGATCATAATATTTGTAACTAATTTATATTATAAAATAAATTATCCATTGTCTTACAAAGGTCTAATAAAAAAATATTCAAAAGAATACAATATGGATCCATATTTAATAGCTGCAATTATAAATGTGGAAAGTAATTTTAATAAAAATGCCATATCTTCAAAAGACGCTAGGGGTCTTATGCAAATAATTCCTAAAACAGGAGAATGGGCTGCTGGTAAATTAGGTATTGAAAATTTCACAGTAGAATTATTGTTTGATCCAGAAACAAATATTAGGATTGGGATTTGGTATTTAGATATGCTTAAAAATGAATTTGGAGACAATATACAGCTAATTCTGGCTGCCTATAATGGAGGCAGTGGGAATGTAAGTAAATGGTTACAAAATGAGGAATATTCTGAAGATGGTAAAGAATTAAAAAAAATACCTTTTAAAGAAACAGAACAGTATATAGAAAAAGTTTTAAAAAACTATGAAGTTTATGGAAATATATATAAAAATGAATTTAATGAAGAAATAGAAGATAGTGAGCCTTATTTTTTACAATTTTTTCATAATATAAGGGAGATTATAAAAGATTTTTTAATAGAGACAGTTTAGGAGGAAATTTAGGTGAAAAATAAAAATATATTTGCTTTAATTTTAGCATTGATTTTATTATTAAATTTAACTGGATGTAATAATGAGACTGAACCTAGTGTTAAACAAACGGTATTAGAGACAGAAGAAGATAAGAAAATCACCTATGAACCAGAATATGGTGGTAGTTTAGTATTGCCACTTACTCCATTGAACACTTTAAATCCCTTACTAAGTGAAAATTTATTTTACTATCATTTTAGTAAACTTATATTTGAAGGCCTATTTGAATTAGATAATAATTTAGATGTAATCCCAGTATTAGCTAAAGATTATAGCATAAGAGAAGAGGGAAAGGTCATAAATATAAAACTAAAGGAAAATGTTAAATGGCATGATGGAGAAAAATTTGATGCTGAAGATGTGGCATTTACCATAAATACAATTAAATTTGCTAGTGAAGATACAGTTTATAAAAAAATGTTAAATGATACATTTGGTAGTTTCAGTCCTGCTAATATTAATAGAATTATAAATGTGGAGGTATTAGGTCCCTATGAATTAAATATAGTATTTGATAGAAGTTTTAGTCATGGTCTAGAGACTTTAACTTTTCCAATAATTCCAAAGCATAAATTTGTTGCAGATAGGGAGAACAAAAAATCCTATATTGCAGCACTATCAGAGGAGGACTATACTCCTATAGGAACAGGTCCCTATAAGTTTAAAAATTACGAAAAATACAAATCTATTACATTAAATTTTTTTAGTGAATATAGAGAGGGACGACCCTATATAGATGAAATAAAGGGTAAAGTTTTAGAAGATGAAGAATTAATATTGACGGCTTTTGAAACTGGACAAGTAGATTTAACTATTCCCATAGACATAGATTGGGAAAAATACGATCAAAACAATAGGATTAGAATATACGAATTTATATCTCAAAACTATGAATTCCTAGGATTTAATTTTTCCAATAAAATACTTGGTGGAGAAAATGGAAAGCGTATACGAAAAGCTTTTGCTTATGGCATAGATAGACAGGGAATAATTCAAAGGGTATATTTAGGTCATGGAACTCAAGCTGATGTGCCTATTCATCCTAATTCATGGTTACTATGGGAAGGAGCAAATATATATGGTTACAATTCCACTAAAGCTAGGGAAGAGTTGGAAAAAATAGGCTGGAAGGATATAAATGGAGATGGGTTTTATGAAGATGAAAATGGAGAAGAAATAGTTTTTAAATTACTGACTAATTCTAGCAATCCATTGAGATTAAAGACAGCAGATATGGTAGCGGAGAATTTAAATAAAATAGGTATTAAAGTTGTAAGAGATTATTCTGAAGTTGTCCCAGATAATTTGACTGATGAAATCTTAGATGAAAAATGGGAAGAGTTAAATCAAAAACTCCTAAAAGGAGATTTTGACTTAGTGGTATTAGGGTGGCATTTATCATCTGTTCCAGAACTATCCTTTGCATTCCATTCAAATCAAATTAAATCAGGTACCAATTTTATTGGCTATAAAGATGAAAAAATGGATGAAATCTTGATGGAAGTTTTTAGTGCAATAAATAGAGATGATAAATCAAAAAAAATTGAAAAGCTACAATCTCATATAGTAGAAGAACTACCATATATAAGTCTACTTTTTAGAAACAATGCATTATTAGTAGACAAGAAGGTAATGGGGAATATAGATCCAAGTTTTTTTAATATATACAATAATATTTCTGAATGGTATATACCTAAAGAATTTCAACAAAAAGACAGTTGAATAATATTAAAAATATATTATAATAGTATAGAGACAATCTATACTTGCAGAGGTGGTGGAATTGGTATACACGTATGTTTGAGGGGCATATGGTAGCAATACCGTGAGGGTTCGAGTCCCTTCCTCTGCACCAAATACAACACAGAGAGGTGGTTCTTCTGTGTTGCTTTTTTATATTGTCATATTTTCCAGTTTGTGCTAAAATGAACTAGAAGTAGTTTTTATGACAAATCACATACATTTATTGACAAAAGGAGGAAAAATAGAATGGACTTTTATAGAGCAAGAGAACAAGATTTTAAATATATAAAGTATGAAAAAAGTTTACTTCATAATACTGCAATAATTGCAAGTGAAGGCCAGAATGTAATTGGAGTATTAGAATATGAGATAAAGAATATTAAAGAGGCTGAAGTTATAAATTTTAATATATTTAATTCATGTAAAGAACATTTAGTATTTAAAGGTTTAATTGATGAAATAACTTATTGGAATCCTTATTTAAAAAGAATTATATATAATAAAGATAATAACTTTGTAACTAATAATACTTTAATGAATGCAGGGTTTAAACAAAAAGATATATGGTTATTGGAGATAAATAATGGTGTTGAAGTTTTCAAAATTACTATAGAAGAAATAACACCAGAACAGTTAACTGTTGATGGAGTAAAGATAGAAAAAGTAAGTTCATGGGTTGAGAAACCAGAGGATGTAGTTGTTACTTGTGTTGAAATAGGGAATAAAATAGTTTGTATAGATGGTTATTCTAGATTAGTGGTTGCATATAATAGAGGGTTTAAATATGTCTTTGCTTATCTAGAAACTGAAACTGATAATGATAATATACAATTTTATAAAACTTGTATGAAATGGTGTGAGGAACAAAATGTTTTTGAGATTAAAGATTTAGCTAATAAAATTGTAACCCCAGAAGAACATGAACTATTATGGATTAATAGATGTCAAGCATATTT